>CAYTET010000038.1:0-20789 GCA_964436975.1 uncultured Erysipelotrichaceae bacterium | reverse complement strand
AATGACTAATTTCCACTTTCATTCCCTTGAAGTGGAATTTAACTTTTCACTTCAGGGAGCAGTTAAATCGGCTGGCGTGTCTTTTTCTTTGCCTGTAAATGATGTTATAATAAAGAGGGATAATTGTCACAGCCTGTTTTATGGCAATTAGCACTTTTTGTCTGATGGTGTTTGCCAAAGGGGGATTTTATTTATGCAGTTCATTGATCTGAAGGCCCAGTACGCTGCCTTAAAGAAAGATATCGATCATAATATTCAGGCTGTTTTAGATTCCGCCCAGTTTATCGGCGGACCGTATGTCAGCGAATTTGAAGAAAAGCTGGCAGCTTTTGTCGGCCGCAAGCACTGCATAACCTGTGCTAACGGCACGGATGCCCTGCAGCTGGCCTTTATGGCGCTGGACGTCAAGGAAAATGATGCCATCTTCTGTCCGGATATTACTTTCGTTTCTTCGACCGAGCCGGCCAAGATGCTGGGGGCAACGTCAGTGTTCTGCGATATTGTGCCTGACACTTATACTCTTGATCCGGTCAGTCTGGAAGCACAGATAAAAGCCGTTATTGCCCAAGGCCGCTATAAT
Organism: uncultured Erysipelotrichaceae bacterium; assembly: GCA_964436975.1. Classification (GTDB taxonomy): domain Bacteria; phylum Bacillota_I; class Bacilli_A; order Erysipelotrichales; family Erysipelotrichaceae; genus CAYTET01. The sequence continues at coordinate 20,209 of CAYTET010000038.1, read as the reverse complement.
CCCAAAGCAGTAGTGGCTGTTGATATCTTAGGCAACATGTGTGACTATGAGGCCATTGAAGAAATATGCGCCCGCTATAAGCTGCCTCTTATTGAAGACGCCGCCCAAAGCTGCGGAGCAGTCTATCATAAAAAACATGCCGGAGCCTTTGGGGTGATGGCGATTACGTCTTTCTTTCCGGCCAAGCCTTTAGGCTGCTACGGGGATGGCGGCGCCTTGTTCTGCGATGATGATACGCTGGATAATCTGCTGCGCAGTCTGTGCGTTCATGGCAAGGGACCCGGCGGCAAGTATGACAATATCCGGGTGGGCATCAATTCCCGTCTGGACAATCTGCAGGCGGCCATTCTTCTGCCCAAGCTGAAAGCCCTGCAGGATTATGAGTTTGAAGCCCGTCAGAAAGTGGCGGCCCGCTATAATGAAGCCTTTAAAGAGCAGTTTGTGACCCCGTTTGTGGCCAAAGACTGCTATTCAGCCTATGCCCAGTATGTCCTGCTGGCTAAAGACAAAGCCCAGCGTGATCATATTGTGGCTGCTCTTACTGCCGACGGCATTCCCAATATGATTTATTATCCGACGCCCCAGCATGCGCTGCCGGTCTTTAGTGATGAGCCGCATTACAGCCAGACTTACAAAGTGGCTGATGATTACTGCGATCGCACCTTCAGCCTGCCGATGCATCCTTACCAGAGTCAGGCGGATGCTGAACTGGTCATCAAAGCTGTTCTGAAGGCGGCCCAGTGACCATGGCCCAGGACTATTTTGTTCATGAATCAAGTTATGTCGATGAGGGCTGTTCCATCGGCGCCGGCACTAAGATATGGCATTTCTGCCATATTATGAGCGGCTGTCAGATCGGTGAGAACTGCAGCATCGGCCAGAATGTGGTTATTTCGCCGCAGGTCAGACTGGGCAACGGGGTCCGGATTCAGAATAATGTTTCGGTGTATACCGGTGTCAGCTGTGATGATGATGTCTTTTTAGGACCCAGCTGCGTGTTTACCAATGTCATCAATCCGCGCTCTTTTATCTCGCGCAAAGAAGAGTATAAGCCGACGCCCATCGGCAGAGGTGCCAGTGTGGGAGCCAACGTTACCATTGTCTGCGGTCATTCCATCGGTCAGTATGCCCTGATCGGTGCCGGCAGTGTGGTAACCCGAGATGTTCCGGCTTATGCCATGGTTTATGGCAATCCGGCCCGGCTGAAAGGTTGGGTCTGCCAGTGCGGAAATCAAATAGTGTTTAATGCCGAAGGTAAGGCGGTCTGCCCGGTCTGCGGTAAAAAATATCAGAAGGATGATGCAGGAAACGTGGAGGAGACAGACTGATATGGGAATGAAAGAAGAACTGATTGAAAAAATCAAGAACAAGACTTTGCGGATGGGGGTCTGCGGACTGGGCTATGTCGGCCTGCCGCTGGCCGTCGATAAAGCCCGCCATGGCTTCAAGACTATTGGCTTTGATGTCCAGCAGAGCAAGGTTGACATGGTCAATGCCGGTCATAACTATATCGGCGATGTCGTCAATGCTGAACTGAAGGAACTGGTTGACTCCGGAATGCTGGCAGCCACCACTGATTTCACCAAGGTCTGCGAGGTTGACTTTATAGCCATCTGTGTGCCGACGCCGCTGGATGCCCACCAGCAGCCGGATATCAGTTATGTCCGGGATTCAGCTGTCGCCATTTCCAAGCATCTGAAAAAGGGCACCATGGTTGTTCTGGAATCCACTACTTATCCCGGTACCACTGAAGAGCTGCTGAAGCCTATTCTGGAAGAGGGCAACGGCTTAGTCTGCGGCCAGGACTTCTATCTGGGCTTTTCCCCGGAGCGGGTTGATCCGGGCAATCTGACTTATAAGACCAGCAATACACCCAAGGTTGTCGGAGCCATCGGCGCCGATGCCACGGAAGTCATTGCCATGGTTTACCGGTCCATTCTGGACAGCGATGTGTTTACCGTTTCCAGCCCGGCCGTCGCCGAGATGGAGAAAATACTGGAGAACACTTATCGCAATATCAATATCGGTCTGGTCAATGAACTGGCCATGCTGTGCGAGAAGATGGGCATCAGCATCTGGGAAGTGATTGAAGCCGCTAAAACAAAGCCCTATGGCTTTCAGGCCTTCTATCCGGGCCCGGGTTTAGGCGGTCACTGCATTCCCCTCGATCCTTATTATCTGAGCTGGAAAGCCCGTGAATACGGTTTCCATACTTCCATGATTGAATCGTCAATGATAATTAATGACAAGATGCCCGAATACACCGTGGAAAGAGCGGGCAAGGTTTTAAACCGGTTCAAGAAATCCCTGAACGGCTCTAAGGTGCTGCTGTTAGGCGTAGCCTACAAGCAGGATATTGATGACTACCGGGAAAGTCCGGCCATCCGGGTTATTGAAGAATTCAACAAGACCGGAGCCACTGTTTTCTACTATGATAAATTTGTGCCATCATTCCATCATGGCAAATTAGCCATGGACAGCATTCCGGCTATTTCCAAGGAAATAATCAAAGGCTATGATCTGGTCTGTGTGACAACAGCCCACACCAACGTCGACTATGACATGGTGGCTGAAGCCGGTGTTCCGGTGTTTGATGCCAAGAATGCAATGAAGAATGTCGCCAACAGAGTGAATATTGAAGTATTATAAAGCCCTTTACCTATAAGAGCTTTATCCTTTTTAATGACAAAAGATTTTACCGCTTTGATTAGGGAATTTCGTGTGATAATGAAATTGAGGATTTTATATGACGCTTAAGGTCTGCCATGTCACTTCTGTTCATAACAAGGAAGACATCCGCATTTTTCAGAAGGAATGCGTTTCTTTGGCTGCCGCCGGATATGACACATACCTGGTTCAGCGCGGTGAAGACTATGAAAAGCAGGGTGTCCATGTCATCGGCTTCGGCCAGCCCGCTAAAAACAGAATTGACCGGATCCTGCATACAGCCCGAAAAGCCTATAAGAAGGCCGCGGCTGTTGATGCTGACATTTATCATCTGCATGATCCGGAGCTGCTGCCATACGGTCTGAAATTGAAAAAGGCCGGTCATAAAGTGATCTTTGACAGTCATGAAGATGTGCCGGCTGATATCAGGGAGAAAGAATGGATTCCTTCCTTTTTGCGCAAACTGATGTCTAGATGCTACACCAGATATGAAGCCCGCTGCTTAAAACAATATGACGGTGTCATAAGCGTTACGCCGCACCTGGTTGACCGGCTGCGGCAGTATAATTCCAATACCGTTATGATCGCCAATTATCCGCTGTTTGAAATCAGGACGATGCCGTCATTTACCCAGCGCAAAGTTGCCTTTCCCGGCCTGCTGAGTGGCATGTGGTACCTGGATAATCTGATTGACGCCGTCAGCCAGATTGACGGTGCCGTATTGGAACTGCGGTCAGGCAATGTTGATAAAAAGTACATGGATTATTTAAAACAGCAGCCCGGCTGGGCTAAATGTGTTAATTTTCCCGGGGCGGTATCCTATCAGGGCGTGCTGGATCTGTTGGAACAATGCAGTGTCGGAGTCGCGCTATGCCGGCCTGGCAGAAAATTTGGCGGCCGGCAGGGCACTCTTGGTGTGACCAAGATATTTGAATACATGATGGCCGGTCTGCCGGTGGTCTGCACCGATTTCACGCTGTGGAAGCAGATCATGGACAAGTATAAATGCGGCATATGTGTTGATCCATCCGATGTTTCCGCCATCAAAAAAGCCATTGAAAAGATTCTGAATGATCCGGCCTTAGCCAGACAAATGGGCCGCAACGGCCAAAAGGCGGTTGCCGAAGAATTCAACTGGTCAGCCGAAGAAAAGAAACTGCTGGCAATGTATAAAAAGATCAGTGAAGAAGGAGAATAGTGCTATGAAATATGCTCAGATCGGCTGCGGCCGGATATCGACCAATCATATTAAGGCGGCGATTTCTAATAAACTGGAAATTGTGGCAGTCTGTGACATCAAGCCGCAGGCTATGGAAGATGTGCTGGCCAAGCACAATCGGCAGGATGATGCCTCAATTCACCGCTACAGCGACTATAAGCAGATGATTGAAACCGAAAAGCCGGTTTTGGTGGGCATTGCCACGGAAAGCGGCAAGCATGCTGAAATTGCCTTGTTCTGCATAGAGCACGGAGTCAATGTAATTATTGAAAAACCAATGGCTATGTCCATGGCGGATGCTGACAGGATTGTGGCGGAGGCGGAGCAGTATCATGTCAAAGTCTGCGCCTGCCATCAGAACCGGTTCAATCCAGCTGTTCAGGCAACCCGCAAAGCCCTGCTGGCCGGCCGGTTCGGCCAGTTGTCCCATGGCTCTATTCATGTCCGCTGGAACCGGGATCACAATTACTATGATCAGGCGCCCTGGCGGGGCACCTGGGCCCAGGATGGCGGCTGCATGATGAACCAGTGCATCCACGGAGTCGATCTGCTGAGATGGATGATGGGCGATGAAGTTGAAACGGTCTATGCCCAGACGGCCCAGCAGTTTCATCATTATCTGGAATGCGAGGATATCGGCATGGCGGTAGTCAAGTTTAAAAACGGCGCCATCGGTACGATTGAAGGCACGGTAAATGTCTACCCGAAGAATCTGGAGGAGACGCTTTATCTGTTCGGTCAGACCGGAACGGTTAAAATCGGCGGAACCTCAACCAACAATATTGATGTCTGGCAGTTTGCCGACCACCAGAGTGAAGATGATCATCTGGCGGGACTGCAGGAAGCAACTTCCAATGTTTACGGCAATGGCCATACCGCGGTTTATCATGATGTCATCGAAGCCATTGAAACCAACCGGGCTCCCTATATTGATGCTTTAGCCGGCCGGCGGGCCTTGGAAATGATTCTGGCCATGTATCAGTCGGCCGCCACCGGTCAGCCGGTGACTCTGCCGCTGCATGATGTCGCTTCGACTGATTTTACAGGACGCTTCAGTCAATGAATATTCTGATAGTCAGCCCTTATGGTCTTTACAACAATCTCAGTTTCTCTTTCGTGCACGCTCAGGCCAAAGGATATCTTAGCCAGGGCAGCACAGTCAGGGTTTTGATTCTGACTCCTTTTGGAAAGAGCCGTGATAATGCCAGCCGGTTTGAAACTGGGCTGAAGCATCAGTGTGCTGATGGCATTGATTTGTACTATCTGCGGTATCTGTCAGTTTCCAACTGGGGAGCTGAAAACGGAATAAACAGCAAACTGGCCGCGATGGCTTTAAAACCAAAGCTCAGGGAACTGATTTCTGATTTTCAGCCTGATGTCATTCATGCCCATACTTTCGGGGTCAGTTGCGATATAGGCTTCTGGCTGAAAACAGAATTGAACATTCCGTTAGTTGTAACAACGCATGGAACTGATACGCTAAAGCCCCTTCAGCAGGGCCGGCTTGATTATCTTAAAAACAGTTGTAAGCAGGCAGATGCAGTGGTAACTGTGAGTTCCAAATTAAAGCAGCAGTTAGCAGTCTGCCATTCACTGACTGCAACATATACAATCCTTGATGGATTCAAAACGGACAGTGTACCTTCAGAGCACATAAAAAAGGTCCATAGTATGATTCAGGCAGGACATCTGATAGTTCAGAAGGGCAACGATATCACTATTAAGGCGTTACGTCTTCTGCACCATAAATATCCTGATTTTACACTTACGATTGTTGGCCAGGGCAGCCAGAGAGAATCTTTAGAGACTCTGTGTGCAGACAGCAATCTGACAGCGGCCGTGAAGTTTACCGGCCAGCTTGATAACAGACAGACTTTGAAACTAATGGCTGACAGCCAGTTCTTCTGCATGCCCAGTATCAACGAAGGATTTGGTATCGTGTATCTGGAGGCAATGGCATGCGGCTGTGTAACTATTGGCACAGCCGGCGAAGGTATCGCTGATCTGATTGAGAATGGCCGTAACGGCTTTCTGGTGCCGCCGCATAATCCGCAGGCCATCGCTGATGTAATTGAAAAGTGCCTGGCTGATCCTAATCTAATGAACCACGTTATTGAAAAGGGAAAGCAGGATGTTAGGGAATTGAACTGGCCTAACAACGCCAGACAGTATATTGAACTGTTCAGCAGGCTAATTATTAAAGCCTAGAGAATAAGGAAGGAAGACGGCTAATGCAGGTCCTTTATGTTACGTATACCGATCTGAATGACCAGCGCTCTGGTTCCGGCTTGCGGCCGGCCTGTATGTACCAGGCTTTTTTGCGGCGGGGATATGACGTTAAATTATTATCAGGAAGCTGCAATCGGACTGATAAGGCTAAGCGGCAGAAGGCTGTAAGTGACATCGAAAAGTGGCTGCAGAATAACACTCCTGATTTCTGTTATATTGAGTCACCGACTTATCCTATAATGTTTGACTGTGATTACAAGCTTATTGAAAATCTGCACAGCAAACATATTTCGACCGCTTACTTTTACCGTGACTGCTACCGGCGTTTTCCTGATTTATTTCCCCGCCGGAAAGGTTTCGTAAATTCAGCCAAAGAGAAGTACCTTGATTATCTGCAGCATAAGACGGACCGGCTTCTGAATGACGTTGATATCATTTACGTTCCCAGCCAGCCATTTGGCAATCTGCTGACATACCGCAACATCAAAACGCTTCCGCCAGCCGGGGAAGATCATCTGCCGGCTGAATGGACCGCCAATCATCATACCTGTATTTATGCCGGCGGTATTTCGCCGCGCTATGGTCTTGATCTGATGCTCAATAGTTTTGGTATTTTGAATAAAAAGGGCAATTACACACTGCTGATGGTTTGCCGCAGTGATGAATACGAAAAATATAAAAACAGTATTGGCCAATTTGACTGGCTAAAGGTTTATCATCTTTCGGGAGAACAGACGGCTCCCTTATACAAGCAGGCAGACGTCGGATTAATTGCGTTAGCTCATAATGACTATAATGAGGTTGCTGTTCCAATTAAACTATATCAGTATTATGGGTATGGATTGCCCGTTGTAACCACAGATGTAATGGCAGCATCCCAGCTTGTTGAAGAGCATAAAACCGGCCTTGTCAGCAAGCCCGATCCGCAGTCATATGCGGACGCTGTCAGAAGTATACTCGATGATGATAACGCTTTGAAGGCATATCGCCAGCGGGTGGCCGACTGTTTAATGGAATCCAATCTATGGGTTCACCGGGTTGATCAGATAGCCATGGATTTAACTGGGCATATTGAAACGGAGCATGACTGAGGTAAACAAAAGATATGCGACTGAAAAACATAGCTAAAAACTTTGTCGCCGGAATGGCGATGCAGATAATTATTGAAATACTGCGTTTTGTTGTTCGCACGGTTTTTATTTATACCTTAACGCAGGCCTATCTTGGTATCAATGGACTTTTTTCAAGCATTTTAAATATTCTGAACATTTCAGAATTAGGTATTGGTGCGGCAATTGTAGCAGAGATGTACAAGCCACTGGCCAATAATGATACTGAAAAATTGAAGTCACTGATGGTGTTCTACAGAAAAGCTTATTTGTGCATTGGCTGGGCTTTTTTGGGTATTGGACTAGCGTTAATGCCTTTTTTACCATCCCTGATGAAAGAGACAACAGAACTCGTAAATATCTATTTTGTTTATCTGCTGCTGCTTTTAAATTCAGTTGTTTCTTATTGGTTTTCTTCTTACAAATTGTCCATTGTTACAGCCAGTCAGAAAAACTATGCTCTTATTCCGTTGCAGTCAATAATTCACGTCGGTGGGGCATTAGCGCAGATCCTGGCGCTTCTTTTACTAAGAACGACTCCTACACTGTCTTTTTATGTCTATTCAATTTTAGGAATTGCTACCACAATAACGATAAATTTGTTATCAGCTCGCAAAGCTGTGAAGATGTTCCCACTTCTAAAAGAAAAAAAAGCTATTCCTCTTTCTAAGGAAGAAAGGCATCATATTGGCAAAAATGTTTATGCACTGTCAGTTTCTAAAGTAAGTTCGGCTGCTTTGAATTCAATAGATAATATTGTTATTGCGAGCGTTTTTGTCAGCGGGGTTTCTGTAGTTGGCGTTTATTCAAATTATACGATGATAACTACATTTGTAACTTCGTTTATGACTATTTTGGCCAATGCTCTTATTCCCAGTTTGGGTGAATTGTGCGCTGGTGAGTCAATTACAAAAAAGGAAGAAACATTTAATAACCTGCAGATATTTTATTTCTGGCTGTTCGGTTTTTGCTCAATTTGTCTTTGGATTTTATTGAATCCGTTTATTGGCGGGATTTGGCTAAATACGGAATGGCTCCTTTCTGACAACTGTGTTGATTTAATTGCTTTGAATTTTTTGTGCGGAGGTTTGATGAGTACTGTCTTCCGTTTTGTTGCCGTTGAAGGTTTGTTCTGGCATAATCGGTTTAGTTATATTATTTCTGCTGTTCTCAATATTATTCTTTCCTTTGCACTGGCAAAGCCATTAGGAATGGAAGGAATACTATTAGCCACCGTCATTTCAACTGTTGTCAGTTGTTCTATTGGGCCACACATTGTTTATAAGTATATCTTTCATAAAAGCGCTGTAAACTGTTATATAAAGTATTTCGGAAATATTCTTATTGTTATAGCCACAGCCTTAATTGTTAAGGCCGCTGATGTCTGGCTGCCGCAGTATGCGCTTTGGGCTTTTGTGGTAAGGGTACTGCTGTGCCTGATTGTGCCAAATGGCCTGTGGCTGCTTATCTTCGGCCGGACCGCTGAGTTTAAGTCACTGAAGGGATCGGCTCTGACCTTATGGAAGAGCTTTACCAATAAAAGAGCCGGTCACAAGGCCGGCTGATATGAACGATGAAAGAACCTGCGCGGTTCTTTTATTTTTCCCGGATGTGCTCCAGGCCTTTTTCAAAGATGGCTTTGACATGGTCATCAGCCAGAGCATAGAAGACATTCTTGCCGTCGCGCCGGTTTGTGACCAGATTGGCCTGCCGCAGGGCCCCCAGCTGATGGGAAATGGCTGATTTGGTCATCTGCAGCAGACTGGCCAGATCGCAGACGCACATCTCATGCTGGTCTAAGGCGCATAATATCTTGGCCCGGGTGGAATCACCTAAAACCTTAAAGAAGTCAGCCAGATCATACAGTTCATTTTCATTAGGCATCTGCTTGGCGACTTTGCTGACGATATCCTGATGAATAACATCACAGTCACAGATAATGGCATCTTTTTTCATGACTTTACCTCTTCGGATTTATTTTAGCACATTTAACAAGATTGTTGTTGACAGTTGAATATGTGCTCAACTATAATAGGATTGTCAGTTGAGAGATTGTTCAACTGAAGGAGGGCTTTATGGAAAACACCTTCATTATTAAAAATCTTGACTGTGCGGCCTGCGCTGATAAGATCAGCCAGGCGGTAGCCGCCCGTCAGGATGTGAATAAAGCGGATATTGATTTCATCAGCGGCAAGCTGGTTGTCGACAGTAAGAACGGAATTGACAATAAAACAATCCGGGAGATTCTGGCCCGGGTTGAACCGGAGGCCAGTCTAGCCGAAGAGGAAGACCAGGATAAAGACAGCTCCAAACTGATGATTATCCGGATTATTGCCGGAGCGGTTCTTTTTGGCGCCGGGTTTATATTCAAACAGTATGAAGCAGTCCTGTTTATTGCCAGTCTGGTCATTCTGGGCTTTGATGTCATGATTGAAGCCATCCGTAAAATTGTGACCGGCCAGTGGCTGGATGAAAACTTTCTGATGACCATTGCGGCCATCGGGGCGGCCGCCATCGGCCAGTATGAAGAAGGGGCCGCGGTAATGCTGCTGTATCAGATCGGCGAACTGTTCCAGGATTATGCTGTTGACAAGTCGCGCCGTTCGGTTTCCGCGCTGCTGAATATCCGGCCGGACCGGGCTACGGTCAGCCGGGACGGCCAGCTGCTGGTTGTTGATCCGCAGACAGTGGCCGTCGGTGAATCCATTGTTATTAAACCGGGCGAAAAAGTGGCCCTTGACGGCGTGGTGACGGCCGGCAGCAGCCAGCTGGACACCAGTTCTCTGACCGGGGAATCAATGCCCCGGGATGTGGCTGTCAACGATGAAGTGCTGAGCGGCTGTGTCAATCTGAACGGCCTGCTGACCGTCCGGGTTACCAAGCCGTTTGGCCAGTCAACCGCCAGCAAGGTCATTGACCTGGTAGAAAATGCGACTTCCAAGAAAGCCAAATCTGAAAACTTCATTACTAAATTTGCCCGCATCTATACCCCGGTGGTGGTAGGATGCGCCGTGTTGCTGGCGGTAGTGCCGCCGCTGGTCATTCCCCAGGCGGTCTTCAGCGATTGGCTGTACCGGGCGCTGGTGTTTCTGGTCATCTCCTGTCCCTGCGCTTTGGTTATTTCAGTGCCGCTGAGTTATTTTGGCGGGATCGGCGGGGCATCAAAAAAGGGCATTCTGGTTAAGGGCAGCAATTATCTGGAGGCCCTGGCCCACAGTAAGATTGTGGTCTTTGACAAGACCGGCACGCTGACTAAAGGTAACTTTGAAGTTGAAAAAATTGTTCCAACAACCGGCAGCCGCGAACAGCTGCTGGAAATAGCGGCCTGGGCCGAAAGCTATTCCAGCCATCCGATTGCCCAGTCTCTGCAGAAGGCCTATGGCCGTCCGGTTGACCAAAGCCGGCTGACGGATTATCAGGAGATAGCGGGCTGCGGCATTACCGTCAACAGAGACGGCGGCCAGATTGCGGCGGGCAATTACAAGCTGATGCAGAAGCTGGCAGTCGAAAATGTCAGGATGATTGATGAGGGAACCGTTGTCTATGTGGCGGCTGACGGCCGGTATGCGGGCTATATTGTGATAGCCGACCAGCTGAAAGAAGATGCCCAAGATACAATTGAAGGATTGAAGAAGATTGGCATCAGCCAGACCGTGATGCTGACCGGCGATGCCAAAGCCGCCGCCGACCGGATTGCCGGCAGGCTGGGCACTGATCAGGTCAAAAGCCAGCTGCTGCCGGCCGACAAGGTGCAGGCTGTTGAAGAGCTATTGGCCGCCAAGAAGGCTGATGATACCCTGGTCTTTGTCGGAGACGGCATCAATGATGCTCCGGTGCTGGCCCGGGCGGATATCGGCATTGCCATGGGGGCATTGGGTGCGGATGCGGCCATTGAAGCGGCTGATGTAGTCATCATGGATGATCAGCCCAGCCGGGTGGTTACAGCTATCAAAATAGCCCAGAAGACCTCACGCATCGTTAAAGAGAACATTGTCTTTGCCCTGGCGGTCAAAGTGATAATTCTGATTATGGGCGCCCTGGGTCATGCGGGAATGTGGCTGGCGGTCTTTGCCGATGTGGGCGTAGCGCTGCTGGCGATTCTCAATGCCATGCGGATGCTGCAGGTAAAGAAACTGTAATTATCTAAATAGAAGTAGCGAAGCGGCCCGGCAGCGGGCCGTTTTTCGTGATTTATATGTCAAACGGGTGAAAAATATATGAAAACATTTTCATGAAAATATGTTGTAAAAATGAAAATTGATTATTGACTTTCTGAAAGCGAGAAACTATACTGCTTAATAAGTGATAAAACACTACATAGGGAGGGAAATGTTCGATGAAGAAACTCAAAGTATTGTTAGCGATGTTTCTTGTTGTCAGTATGCTGACAGCCTGCGGACAGGGCTCTGATAGCGGTTCGGTTGCTAAATCAATTACGATTGGCTCCGATCTGGACTTGCAGAGCATGGACTGTCAGGTTGCTACTGATGGCACATCATTCAGTATGCAGAATATGGTTATCTCCGGGTTATGCTCCCTGGATGCTGCCGGTTCGCCGGTTGCAGACATGGCTGAAACCTGGGACATCTCCACTGACGGAACCGTTTATACGTTCCATCTGAGAGATGCCAAGTGGTCTAACGGTACAGCTGTTACGGCTGACGATTTCGTCTATGCCTGGCAGCGGCTGGTCAGCCCGGCTCTGGCTTCGGAATATTCATTTATTGCCGATGCCGTTCATATTGTCAATGCTGACGACTGCGCCAGCGGCGCCAAGCCGGTAACGGATCTGGGTGTCAAGGCTGTTGATGACAAGACTTTTGAAGTAACGCTTACTCAGCCCTGCGACTTCTTGCTGGGTCTGATGGCATTCCCGTCATTCTATCCGGTCAACAGAGAATTCTGCGAAGCCCAAGGTGACCAGTATGCACTGTCTATCGATAACATGCTCTTTAATGGCCCGTATACCATGACCGGCTGGGTTGCCGGCAGTGAGTATACCTTTACCAAGAATCCTGATTATTATGATGCAGCCAGCATCAAGACTGATGAAGTCACTTTCAAGTATGTTGCTGATACCCAGTCAGCTGTTCTGTCTTATGAAAACGGCACTCTGGATTATGTCAAGCTGACCGGCGAACTGGTTGATGCTTATAAAGATGCTGACGGCTATACGCAGCGTCTGGCCGGCTATATGTGGTATCTGTCCATCAACTTCACCAAGGACAAGTTTACCCAGGGCAGCGATCTGCTCAAGGCTCTGTCTTTGTCCATTGACCGTGATGTCATTGTCAATAACGTTTTGAAAGACGGCTCGGTTGCCGCTAAGGGAATCATCCCGACCGGCTTTGCGACCGGCCCGGATGGCAAAGATTACCGCGATACCGCAGATACCATCTGCTCATATGATGTCACAGCGGCCGGAGAATTCTACAAGCTGGCTGTTGTCGCTAACGGCGGTGATTACTCCATTGAATTGCTGTATGAAGACACGGAAGCTTCCAAGGCCGTGGCCGAGCAGATTCAGAGCATGTGGCAGTCGGCCTGCCCGGGTTTGACGGTAACGTTGAATTCCAAGCCTAAGAAGACCCGTCTGGATCTGATGCAGCATCAGGATTATGAAATTGCCCTGACCCGCTGGGGCCCGGACTATGCTGACCCTGAGACTTATATGGATCTGTTCCTGTCAACTTCGCTTTCCAACAACAATGGCCGTTACACCAGTTCTGCCTATGACGCTTTAGTCAACGGCGCTGATGTCAACACCAATTCGGAAGAGCGCTGGCAGCAGTATAAGGATGCTGAAAAGATTTTGGTCGGTGATGACATTGGTGTCATTCCGGTCTATCAGTCTGGCGGAGCCTGCCTGATTAATCCTAAGGTTTCCAATATGCAGTTCCATGCCGCCTCAATTGATGTATATCGCTATATGTCAAAAGCAGCTTAAACTGATACAAGAATAAAGCAGCGAAAGTCAACATAAGAGCGAGTGATCGCTCTTATGTTGTCTAAATGAAATCTATAGAGAAAGGAAGGGAAGAACATGACCAAATATGTCATCAAGCGGGTGCTGATGGGACTGGCAACATTATTTGTCATTCTTTTTGTGCTTTTTATCATGCTGCGTTTTATGCCCGGCACACCCTTTAATGATGAAAAACTGACCGAAACGCAGCGTCTGCTGCTGTATAACAAGTATGGCCTTGATAAGCCGATACTGGTACAGTTCTGGAATTACTTTACCTGCATGCTGAAAGGCGATTTCGGCTTATCTTATGTAATCAATAAGAACTTTCCGGTTTCCTCAATGATCTGGGACCGGCTTGGCATTTCTATCCGCATAGGCCTGCAGGCCATGATTCTGGGCTCAATCATCGGAATCCTGCTGGGAATATGGTCAGCACTGAAGCGTAACACCTGGGTAGACACTTTATGTTCCGGTATTTCGGTATTGGGCGTGTCGGTTCCCTCTTACGTGTTTGCCCTGCTGCTGGCTTATTTTATTGGCTATAAGCTGAAATGGTTTCCTATCCTGTGGGATACGAAGAATATTGCCGCTTCCACAGTGCTGCCGACCATCGCGCTGTCACTGTTCCCCGTGGCCAATATCGCCCGGTTTACCCGCTCGGAGCTGATTGATGTCATCAATTCTGATTACATCCTGCTGGCTTCCTCTAAGGGTCTGCATACCGGCAAACTGGTCGTCCGCCATGAACTGCGCAATGCCATGATTCCAATCATCACGGTAATGGGACCGCTGCTGGTTGATCTATTGACCGGATCAATGGTGGTTGAAAAGATCTTCGGCATACCGGGTATAGGCTCGCTGATGGTACAGGCCATCCAGTACAACGACTATAACGTTGTTCTGGCCACCGCCTTTATCTATTCGGCCCTGTACATCTTCACTATGATGATAGTTGACATTCTGTATGGTGTCATTGATCCGCGGATCAGAGTCGCAAAGGAGGGCTGAACATGACAGTAATTGAACCAAGTTCTGTTGATGAACTGAAACCCGATGCCTTTGAGTTAGCTCATGATCCTTCCGCCAAGCTGATTGACAAGACTTATGCGCATACTTCCTACATGAAGGATGTCATTACGGCTTTCCGCAAAAACAAGGGCGCCGTTTTCGGATTGATCGTCATTGTGCTGATTGTCATCATGGCCATTATCGGCCCGATGATTTCCGGCCATACCTATGACGGCATCATTGTCGAGCATATGTCATTAGTGCCCCGGGTGCCGGGTCTGGAAAAGATCGGCATCTTTGACGGCGTTTACAAAGGTGTCAACCAGTACCTCGCCAAGGGTCTGGACAATATCTACTACTGGTTTGGCACGGATACCCAGGGCCGTGATTTATTCACCCGCGTCTGGGAAGGCACCCGCATTTCACTGATTATTGCGCTGGTGGCCGTGCTTATCGAAATAATAATCGGCATGGTCTACGGCTTAGTCTCCGGTTTCTTTGGCGGCAAGGTTGATATGATCATGCAGCGGTTTGCCGAAATTCTCAACGGCATTCCGACTCTGGTTGTAGTGACTCTGCTGGGACTGATTCTGCCCCGGGGCATTACATCCATCATCTTTGCGATGATGATCACCGGCTGGATCAGTATGGAGCGGATTGCCCGGGCCGAAGTGCTGAAATTGAAAGAGCAGGAATATGTGCTGGCTTCACAGACGTTAGGTGCTTCCAAGCTGCGCATTATCTTCAAGGAAATACTGCCTAACATCGTCGGTCAGATTATTGTTGTCTCCATGTTCTCTATTCCCAGCGCTATTTTTACCGAGGCTTTCCTGTCCTTTGTCGGCTTAGGCGTTCCGGCGCCGATGGCTTCCTTAGGCTCACTGGTTTCGGAAGGGTACAAGTCATTGACGGTCTATCCGCATATGATAGCCTATCCGATTATTGTTCTGTCACTGCTGATGCTGAGCTTCAACCTTTTCGCTGATGGTTTGCGGGATGCCTTTGATCCCAAGATGAAGACGAGGTGATAGCGATGAGCATGATAAAAAGAGATAAGAAAGACAGAGTGCTGTCAATCCGGGATTTGAATATTTCCTTTACAACGGCCAACGGCATTGTCCGGGCCATCCGGGGTATCCGCTTTGACCTGTTCCGCGGGGAAACGGTCGCCATTGTCGGAGAGTCCGGCAGCGGCAAATCTGTGACCATGAAGACTTTAATGGGTATCCTTGATTCCAACGGCCATATCGATTCCGGCACCGTTGACTATACGTTTATAGATGACGATGGTCAGCCCAAGACGGTTGATATCGTCAAGATGAATCCCAAGCAGATCCGCTATGAACTGTGCGGCCGGCATATTGCCATGGTTTTCCAGGATCCGCTGACTTCCCTTGATCCGACCATGACTATCGGCAAGCAGATTACCGAAGGCATGCTGGAGCATGAAAATATTACCAAGGCGCAGGCCAATGAACGGGCCATTGCGCTATTGACCCGGGTCGGCATTGACCAGCCGGAAAAGCGGATGAAGGAATATCCCCATCAGCTGTCCGGCGGCATGCGACAGCGGGTTGTCATCGCCATTGCGGTGGCCTGCGATCCGGATATTCTGATCTGTGATGAACCGACTACGGCTTTGGATGTTACCATTCAGGCCAAGATTCTGGAGCTGATCAAAGACATTCAGCGGGAGCGCAACATTTCGGTTATCTATATCACCCATGATTTAGGGGTTGTTGCCAAAGTGGCCGATTATGTGGCCGTCATGTATGCCGGCAAAATTATTGAAAAGGGCAGCATTAATGAGATTTTCTATGATCCCCGCCATCCGTATACCTGGGGTCTGTTGGCCTCAATTCCGGATGTGGAAGGCAAGTCGGACCGGCTGGCTGCCATTCCCGGCACGCCGCCGGATCTGCTGATGCCGGTGAAAGGTGATGCTTTTGCCCCGCGCAATGCCTATGCGCTGAATATCGATTTTGAAGCCGAGCCCCCGATGTTTGATGTCGGCGGCCAGCACCGGGTAGCCAGCTGGCTGGCTGATCCGCGGGCCCCGCATGTTGAAATGCCGGCCCAGCTGAAAGAGCGGATTGAAAAGATGAAGGCCGATGCGGCCAGACAGGGGGAGGCTATATGAAAAACATTGAATATACAGCCCAGCCCCTGCTGAAAGTTGAAGGCCTGAAAGAATACTTCCGCAACAGTTCCAAGTATACGGTTAAAGCGGTTGATGACATCTCCTTTGAAATTTACAAAGGGGAGACCTACGGTCTGGTCGGTGAATCCGGCTCCGGCAAATCAACAACCGGACGTACGATTATCCGGCTGCTCGACCCAACCGGCGGCCATGTGGAATTTGCCGGCCATCAGATCGGTGAAAAGAAACTGAGCCGGGCTGATGAGAAGTTTCTGCGGCTTAATATGCAGATGATCTTCCAGGATCCGGAGGCCTGCCTTAATCCCCGCAAGAAGGTTAAGCAGCTGGTTTCCGAAGGCCTGATCATCCATCATATGTACAAAGACCAGAAAGATCTGGATGACAAGGTCTCCCGGATACTGGAACGGGTCGGCTTGAGTGCTGAGCAGGCCAACCGCTATCCCCACCAGTTCTCCGGCGGTCAGCGCCAGCGTATCGGCATAGCCCGGGCTTTGGTCATGAATCCGCAGCTGATTATTGCTGACGAGCCGATTTCGGCACTGGATGTATCCATCCAGGCCCAGGTCGTCAATCTGATGAAAGATATTCAGGAAGAGCTGGGTACAACGTATCTGTTTATCGCCCATGACCTGTCCATGGTCAAATATATTTCCGACCGGATCGGGGTCATGCATCTGGGCCACATTGTGGAAACCGGCACAACCGAAGAGCTGTTTGAAGGTCCGGTTCATCCCTATACCCGCAGTCTGCTGTCGGCGATTCCCCATCCCAATCCGGTGGTGGAGAAGAAAAGAATAGCCTTATCCTACGACAAGGATGCCGCCGGAGTCGACTATACGGCCGGCAGCTATCATCAGATCAGTGCCACGCATAAGGTGTTAGCCACCAATGCCGAGTTTGCCAAATGGCAGACGGATGTATCTTACTGAGAATTATCCTTATCGGTTTATCCAGTCCCGCTGTTACAGGCGGGATTTTTTACGGTGCTGCCCTTAAGCAAATAAGGGCCGGGCTGTTTTAAGTTATCTTTCCCTATAATTTGAAGGGGTGAAAAGGTATAATCAAGGAAAGAACAAAAGAGGACAATCACCATGGGACTGCGTTTTAATAAGCGAATCACAATTCTGCCGGGAATCCGGCTTAATCTCAGCAAGTCCGGAATCAGTTTATCCGGGGGTGTGAAAGGCCTGCGGGCCACCATCGGCTCTAACGGCAAGCTGACTACCACGGCCAGTCTGCCCGGGACCGGCCTTTCCTATCAGAAACAGTTCGGCCTGACCAAAAAGAATAAAACAGCGGAAAACAAGGCCTCGCATATCAGCCGGCAGGCTGCCGACAGCCCGGCTTTGACCCCGCTGCCGGATAATACCGAAACGGCCGCATCTCAGACCGGCCAGCCGTCAGCCGGTCAGCAGCTGGCTGAATACCAGCAGGCTGTTGCCGCCGCCAAGCAGCTGCACCGCCATGCTGACCAGCCCGTTGACTGGAATGAAGTGGCCAGCCGGCCAGCGCCGGAAAAAACGGCGGCGGTCTCACTGGGTGATGAGATAAGGGGAACCGGCAGCGATGCGGCCTATACCCGCTGGCAGACAATTCACCAGCTGGCGGTCCGGGTGCTGCAGGGTGATCTGGATGCCTACATGACCGCCTGCAGCGAACTCAAGCCCTTTGATGATCTGCTGGCATACGGCAGCGGCTTTGAAGTCGGCACTGATGATGCCCAGACCCTGACCGTTGAGTTTGATGTTAAAGCCGGGGAAGTTCTGCCTGATTACCAGCTGGGGCTCAATGCCGCCGGCCAGCTGACTTCTACGCCCATGAGCCAGTCATCTTATAATGATCTGCTGCAGGATTATGTCTGCTCGGCCTGTCTGCGGATCGGCCTGGACGGTATGGCAGCCCTGCCGGTTGAATATGTCATCGTACAGGCCGTGGACCGGGCCGCTGACGGCGCCATCACAACCTGGGTGTCGGTCCGCTTTGACCGGACCGCCCTGGCCAAGATGGACATGGAAACCATCGATCCTTCCGAGGCCCTGGCTCAGTTTGAATGCCATATGTCATTTACCAGAACCGGCGGCTTTGCCCCGGTCAGCCAGCTGGGCTGAAGGAAAGAAACACCCATGAATGAAAAACAGTTTGGCCTGACACCGGATAACAGACCGGCGCATCTGTATACGATAGAGAATGAGCACTTTATAGTCACCATGACAGACTACGGGGCGACCATTGTTAATTTTATCTGCAAGGATGCCGGTGGGGCAGCCCCGGCTGAAAAAGGGGTCGATATTGTTTTAGGCTTTGCGGATGTCAGCGGCTATATCAGCGAAGTGCCTTATATGGGCAGCACCGTCGGCCGGGTCTGCAACCGCATTGCCAAAGGGCAGTATACGTTAAACAGCCAGACCTACCAACTGCCGCTGAATAACCACGGCAATACCCTGCATGGCGGAACGGTCGGCTTTTCCCAGAAACTGTGGACGCTGACCAGCTATAAGCCGGAGGCCTTGGTTTTTGAAATGAAATCAGCTGATGGCGAACAGGGCTTTAACGGCGCTGTGACCGTGGAAGCTGAATACCGGCTGCAGGATGACGGACTGCTCTTTACCTATAAGGCTGTCAGTGATGCTGATACCATCTGCGCCATTACCAATCATTCTTACTTCAATCTAAACGGCCGTTCGTCGGCCACGATTCTGGATCATTACCTGAGCAGTCCGGCTGACCGGATTGTGGCCGTTGACAGCGTCGGTCTGGCTACCGACCGCATCATACCGGTCAGCGACACCCCGTTTGACTTTACCGGCGGCAAGCTGATCGGCCGGGATATTGATGCCGCCGATGAACAGATCGGCTTTGGCCATGGCTATGACCATCATTTCATGGTGCCAGGGTCCGGCTTAAGGGAAATGGCTGTCTGCAGCTGCGGAGAGCTTACCCTGACGGTTTTATCCGATCTGCCCGGCTTTCAGATGTATACGGCCAACGGCCTGAAAGGGCTCAGCGCCAATCCAGCCCAGCCGGCTTATCAAAGGCGCAGTGGGGTCTGTTTTGAGACCCAGTTCTGCCCTAATGTCATCAATACCCGCATCGATGTCATGCCGGTTTTAAAAGCCGGCCAGCCGGTCTGCCACCAGACAGTCTACCGGGTGGCGGTCGGCGGCCGATGAACACCCGCCAGGCCGGCATTCTGATGCCACTGGCCAGTATCGAGACGGTCAGCGGCTGCGGCGATTTCGGTCCGGCCAGTTACCAGTTTATTGATCAGCTGGCCCGGTGCGGTCTGTCCATCTGGCAGATCCTGCCGCTTAATCCGCTGGGCTATGGCAATTCGCCTTACCAACCTTTTTCTTCGTTTGCCCTGGATGAAATATATCTCAGCCTGGATCTGCTGCAGGACCAAGGTCTGCTGGCCAGCTATCAGCCCATCGGCCGGAAGGCCGGTTATGATACCATCCGCCAAATCAAGCGGCGCTATCTTAAGAAGGCTTTTACCCGCTTTACCCCTGATCAGAAATATGAGACATTCTGCCGGCAGGGCTGGCTGCAGGATTATGCCCTGTTCCGCTGTCTGAAAACCCTCAACTGCCAGAAAAGCTGGGATAATTGGATCCGAACCGACCCCGGCCTGATCGATGACAAGAAAATTGAATTTGAAAAGTTTGTCCAGTACCAGCTGTTTACCCAGCTGAACCAGCTTAAGCAGTATGCTCATGGCCGCCAGATGGTCATTATGGGCGATCTGCCTTTTTATGTCGGCTATGATTCCGCCGACGTCTGGTGCCATCGTCAATCTTTTTTGCTGGACGAAAAGGGGCAGCCGACCGCGGTGGCCGGCGTGCCGCCTG
>CAYTET010000037.1:16248-21031 GCA_964436975.1 uncultured Erysipelotrichaceae bacterium | reverse complement strand
CCAGACAGCGTTAACCTCAGTATGGATCTGTTCAAGAAAAACAAATTCAAATAATACCTAATTGCCTTTGATCTTATTGGAGTCACGGAGCACTTTTATCAGTCATACCAATAAACAGCGGCATGTCCGACTAACTTTGAAACCGTTAGAGGACCTGCTTTTTCGTGCTGCTTCATAAGATACTGGCAAGGTCAATATAGCATACTTTCAGCCTTTTTTATAGTCCGTTATATTGAAGCAGCCGGCAGGTGCATATCGCAGCCTACCCCAGCCATTTAAAAACCGGCCCGGGGGCCGGTTAATCAATCTAATGAATTACTTTACAAGATCAAGGACCTTGACGGCATCAGTGATGCTCTTTTCATAAGCCAGTTTTCCATATTTGTCGACATCCATCTTGTTTTTGGGTCCGTGCGTCAGACAGCCTGCTCCGCCGATGCAGCCGCCGACACAGGCCATCCCCTCGATAAAGTTGCCGTCCAGCATCTTGCGCTTGGCCTTCAGCAGGGCGATCATGCAGGCTTCAATGCCGTCGCAGGGAACACTCTTCAGATCAAAGCCTTCAATGCCGTCTTCCTTCAGGGCCTGGGCCACCGCATCCGACAGACCGCCGCTGCGGGCGAAAATGCGGCCGTAATATGATGCATTGTCCAGCACATCTTCCGGCAGGCTGGCAATATCCAGATTGCGGCTGTCAATCAGGGCCTGCAGCTCTTCGAAGGTTATTACACTGTCAATATAAGGCCGGACTTCCTTTTTCTGGAATTCCATCTTCTTGGCCGTGCATGGCCCGATAAAAACAATTTTGGCATCCGGTTCACGCTGCTTGATATATTTGGAAATAGTTGCCACCGGTGACAGATTGGATGAAATATACGGGGCCAGCTCCGGAAACTGCTTCTGAACATAGCTGACAAAAGCCGGACAGCAGGAACTGGTCAGAAAGCCCTTCTCCGCCAGTTCACGGGCTTCACTGAGCGCTACCATATCGGCCCCCAGTGCCGCCTCGATAACAGTATAGAAGCCTAATTTTTTGATTCCGGTGATGACCTGGCCCAGTTTGGCATAAGTAAACTGACTGGCTATCGACGGGGCTACCACCGCATAAGTTTTGTACCTGGTGTTGTTTTCACTGGCTTTGATGAGTTTAATCGTGTCCAGAATGAAGGACTTGTCGGTGATGGCACCCCAGGGGCACATATAGACGCAGCTGCCGCAGGCAATGCACTTGTCATTGCTGATAAGAGCCGCCTTGGTTATGGGATTGACGGAAATGGCTTTAACCTTACAGGCCATTTCACAGGGTCTCTTCTGGTTTGTGATAGCCGAATACGGACAGGCTTTGGCACACTGGCCGCATTCAACACACTTCGTTTTATCAATATGCGCCACCCGGTTCTGGTCAAAGGTGATGGCCTGACGCGGGCAGGCTTCCTCACAGCGGTGGGCAATGCAGCCCCGGCAGGCCGCGGAAACTTCATAGCCTCCCATCGGGCATTCATCGCAGGCAATATCAACGACTTCGATGGCATTGGGATTTGCCGGATCCCCGCCCATGGCCATTTTTACCCTTTCGCTCAGAATCGCTCTTTCCTTGTAGATACAGCAGCGCATCGTCGGCTTGGGTCCGGGCATGATGGTTTTGGGAATGTCTAAGATATGGGCATCCAGCTGGTCATCCCAGGCCAGCCGCGCCACTTCCCGCAGGACTTCATATTTCAGATACTGCACTTTCGTATCGAATTTTTCCATGCCGGCCTTCCTCCCTGTTCGCTATTAAAAATAACTGACAATGATTTTCTTGCCCATCTTCTGCAGGCATTCGGATAGTTCCTTGACCAGCTGCATCTTGATGGTGAAGTTTATCGGCAGCGCCGAATTCTGATGCGCCGGATTAACCGCCCGGCCGACAAAGAAATTAATGTCGGTGGCATCTTCAAACAGCATCCGGGCAATCCGGGATGCGCCGTCCAGTTTGTAGCACCATTTTTCATATGAACTGTTGTCATCAAGATAATTCTGGGCATACTGCAGCACCCGGTTGATGGTAACAACCCCTTCCGTCACCAGGTCGCACCCTTTTAAAGTGGCCGTCGGCGGAATTTCGGGATCCGGGTAATCAATGTCAGGATAAAGCTCTTCATGCAGATATTTGGCGGCAATGGTTGAAGTTGTGCCGCCGCAGACAATGTGCTTGCCCTCTTTGGCGAAAAACAGCGCCATCATCTTGTTGGCATCGCCCCGGTTGGAGGGCGGCCCGATAATCAGATTGACCGGCTCCCGCTTCCGGATGCGGACGGTGCACACTGTGGCATCGTCACCGCATTTGCTGTCATAAAGACGGTTGGTCTCATTGATCAGCACCGTCGTCAGGGTCTTGGCGGTAAAGCCGGCCGGCATATACTGGGATACAAAGTTAATGATGTCCTTATGCTCCCAGCCGAAGTTATAGCTGATGCCGACTCCGGCATGCTCAACACCGTCTGACATCAGGATAAAAACATCATTTTCCTGAATATCGACTTCGGTCCGGCTCAGCTTCTTGCCGGCAATTTCCGAGTAGGTCAGATCCAAAGGATAGTTTTTGCCGTCCCGCATCATGATGATATCCGGATTGTCATAATTGATCAACTGGGCTTTCCGGTTGTCGATGATCCGCAGAATGGAGAATGTCGAATAGGCAATCTTCCGTTCCGAGCAGATTGGCAGTGTATCGATGACTGTCTTTACGGTATCATCCAGATTCATGCCGCTGGCAAACATCGTAGAGATAATAGTGGAAGTCAGCGTGGAAAGAATGTTGGCCTTAACCCCGCTGCCCAGCCCGTCGGCTAAAACCACAATTTCCTCATTGTTGTCTTCGGTATGGGCAACGCGGACATTATCGCCGCACAGCTGCTCGCCGTAGTGGTTGAGACTGTAGTAGCCGATATCGGTACATAGATTACTTGCCATCGGAGACCGACTCCTTCAGCTGGGTCAGAACAATTTTGGTTTCGGCAGCCGTTTCGCCAAGCAGCGAAGCAATTTCCTGAACAATGCGCATCTGCTTGTCAACAACCTTGTCGGCCGTTTCAGCGGTCTGCCGGCTTAATTCTTCTTTAGCCTTTTTCTGCTTTTCTTCATCGGTGACATCCCGGAAGAAAGATATCAGGTGGCCGGAGTTCTTATCCGGCAGAATCGTAATCTCTAAAAACTCATCAAACTCGGCATAGTAATCACGCTGGGCATTGATGGCCCGGCCGGTCTGCATGGTTTTAACGAAGCAGGCCGGATCCATGATCCGCATAACCGGCTCGCCCATGACATCGGAGCGCGACTTGATATGCATCATCTTCATCATCGCCGTATTGATCTGCTGGACTTCCAAAGCTTCATTGACAACCATGATGCCGTTGGGCGAATTATCCAGGATAGCATTGGAGAAGTGCTCGGACTTGTCGATAAGATAAGGCAGACACATGGTAATCTCCGCTTTGCCGCGGAAAACGGCAATGGCCTTATCCCGGCAGGTATTGTAGCCGCAGGTTCCGCAGTTGAGTTCGTCTTCTTTGGAATGCTTGCCCATTTCCTTGAATATTTCCTTGATCTGCTCTTCGCTGGGCAGCGGCTCAAGCAGCGGGGCGGAATCATAGCCGGCATTGATATACTGGCTGGTCGGCTGAACGACTTCAAAATCCTTTTCACCGGCATAGCGGCGGATCGCCTGGTAATGGCGCAGCGGCGAATCATGGTATTTGCGCATGATCGGCCCGGAAATGCAGCTGCCGGCACATGATGACATTTCCACAAAGCAGTGGTGAATATTGCCGGCCTGCAGGTCTTTGAGAACATCCATGCAGTTTTCCGTGCCTGATACCGTCATATAGGTATAGTCCGGATTGCGTTTGGTCATGGTATCCAGAATGCCGCCTTCAGTCGGGAAAAGCCGGGCCCGGCTGCATTCATCATTGTCAGCCTGCTGGGCTAATGTGATATTGGCCTTGTCCAGCATGGCCGTCAGCTCGTCAAAAGTCAGACAGGCATCAATGCTGTCAATCTCCGCTTCGGCCTTTTTGGCCAGACACGGTCCGATAAATACCGTCTTGGCATTGGGCATGCGTCTTTTAATATCCGTGCAGTGGGCGGCCATCGGCGTCATGACCGGGGCCAGATAGCCGCACAGATTAGGATAATATTTCTGCACCAGGGTGTTAATGGCCGGACAGCTGGTGGTGATAATGTTATCCATCTCCGCCTTATCAGCCAGTTTTTCATATTCGCGCTTGACCATGGTGGCTCCGATAGCCGTTTCTTCGCCGGCTTCAAACCCCAGGGCAATCAAAGCATCGCCTAAAGCCTTTATGCCGACGCCGTCATAATAAGCGGCAAATGATGGCGCAATGCTGGCCACTACCGGATCGCTGCCCTGCAGCAGCACCTTGACAATTTCTGTCTCATCCTTGATCTGCTTGGCGTCCTGCGGGCAGACGACATAGCACTCGCCGCACAGAATACACTCTTCGGGTACGATATGGGCCTGGTTGCCCGAAAACTTGATTGATTTTACCGGGCAGTTGCGGATACATTTATAGCAGTTTTTACAGTTTGATTTTTTTAGTTTGAGCAGTTCGGGCATAAAAAAAGCACCTCACTTGAGCTTGTCTAAAACGTTGGTTTTAAAGAAGTTGTTAAATCCCGCGGGAGCAACACCCATGATTTTGCCGTCAACCGATACCGTCACGCCATAGCTGCTGCACTGCCCGAGGCAGAACGAACCTGCGAGCATGACCTTTCCCTCAAG
>CAYTET010000037.1:0-16238 GCA_964436975.1 uncultured Erysipelotrichaceae bacterium | reverse complement strand
TTAAGGCAACAGCATCATCGCCGTTATGCAGCGGTGATGATGCTGTCAGAATCTATTCCCTTATTTAACTTTAGCCAGGATTTCCTTTTCAAAGAAGGGTTTGACGGTTTCAGGTGAAACCGAGAAATAGGCTCCATCAACGGTCACGTTGACTCCGGTCTGGCAGCGGCCCATGCAGAAGGTCCCCGCCAAATCGACTTTGTCTTTAAGATTATTTTCACTGATCAGATACTGAAGCTGTTCAACCACCTGCCGGGAGCCTTTTAAATGGCAGGAAGAACCGATGCAAACTGTGACTTTCATGTTTTTCACCTTTCCTATCAAGTTATTGATAATCAACAACGTCAATCCAAGATTTCAAGAATTCCTGCTGTTCGGGCTTGCTTTCCTGCAGATGGGCGGCCGCTACTAACGGCATCCACTTCTGAATATACTGTTTGGCCGTATCCGTTTTGCGGCAGTACATGTCAAGATAAAGCTCTGCTCCCTTGATATCGCCGTTGAGCCAGAACCACATGTAGGTGGTTGCCGCATCTGCAGCGGCATTGCCCTGGGTGGCGTGGGCCCAGTCCAGAATATACGGGCGGTTTTTATCGCCAATGATGATATTAGACGGGTTGTAATCGCCATGGCATAGATGATCCTGCTGCTCCATGGCATCCAAACGGGTGTGCAGTTCATAGCGGATGGTGGCGTCCAGCAAAGTTGTGGCACCGATCTTGCGGCTCATCTTTTCATTCAGATGATTAAGCAGCGGAGCCTTCTTGGCAAATATTTCAATCTGCATGTCAATAAGCTGCTCCATATAAGATTCAATCTGGTCAGGATTGTCTTTCATCAGCTTTTCCAAGGTCTTGCCTTTGATATACTCACTGACAATAGCCATCTTGCCGTCAATAGTGGTGACTTCCAGCAGCTTGGGCACATTCAGTCCGGTTTCTTCAACCCGGGCATGATTCAGGGCTTCATTAAGAACATCGGCCTTGGAGTACTCCTGGTCAAATTCCTTAACAGCCTTGGTTCCGCTGCGGTAAACCGTTTTGGAGGTTCTGACCGCAATAACGCGATCCTTGTTTAACTCTGTCATTTTCTGCGGTTCCTTTCCTTTATTAAACCCGTTCATGAGTGCCGTAATAGGCATTCAGATACATCTGCTTGATTTCACTGACCAGCGGATAGCGGGGATTGGCCCCGGTGCACTGATCATCGAAGGCCTGCTCGCACATGGCATCCAGCCGGTTCAGGAAATCCTTTTCATCTATATTATACTCAGCAATCGTATCTTTAATGCCAATTGTATGCTTCAGCTCATGAACAGCCTTAATCAGATTCTCGACTTTCTCTTCATCACTCTTGCCGCCCAGTCCCAGATAATCAGCCACCTGGGCATAGCGGTTCATCGTATGCGGATGATCATACTGCGGGAAAGTGCCCATCTTGGTAGGAACTTCGGCCGAGTTGAAGCGGATAACCTCTTCAATCATCAGCGCATTGGCGATGCCGTGGGGAATGTGATGGAAAGCCCCCAGCTTATGAGCCATGGAATGGCAGACTCCCAAGAAAGCATTGGCGAAGGCCATGCCGGCCATGGTGGCAGCATTGGCCATCTTCTCCCGGGCCGCCGGATCATTGGCTCCCTTGTTGTAGGCATTGGGCAGGTTTTCAAAGATCATCTTCAATGACTGCTTGGCAATGCCGTCCGTGTAGTCGGAGGCCATTACTGAAGCGATGGCTTCCAGATCATGGGTGACGGCATCAATGCCGCAGGATGAAGTCAGACCCTTAGGTGCTGACATCTGCATATCGGCATCAACGATAGCCATATTAGGCATCAGCTCATAGTCAGCCAGCGGGTATTTAATACCGGTTGACTCATCGGTAATGACCGCAAACGGCGTAACTTCACTGCCGGTGCCGGCAGTTGTCGGAATAGC
Organism: uncultured Erysipelotrichaceae bacterium; assembly: GCA_964436975.1. Classification (GTDB taxonomy): domain Bacteria; phylum Bacillota_I; class Bacilli_A; order Erysipelotrichales; family Erysipelotrichaceae; genus CAYTET01. Next base: position 14,304 of record CAYTET010000037.1, on the reverse strand, counting down.
GATATAGTAGGCTTTTTCACCCATGCGGGGGAAAGTATAGACCCGCTTGCGGATATCCATAAACCGCATGGCCATATCCAGGAAGTCGGCTTCCGGATGCTCATACAGCACCCACATGATCTTAGCCGCATCCATTGCGGAACCGCCGCCGATGGCGATGATGGTATCAGGTTCAAAAGAGGCCATCTGCTTGGCGCCGGCGCGGGCGCAGGCTAAGGAAGGATCGGCTGCAACATCATAGAAGCAGGTGTTGACAATGCCCATCTCATCCAGTTTCTTGGTGACCGGAGCCACAAAGCCGTTTTTATACAGGAAGCTGTCGGTAACAATGAAGGCGCGTTTCTTGTTGAGAACGTGGGCCAGTTCATCCAGGGCCACCGGCAGGCAGCCTTTCTTAAAGTAAACTTTTTGCGGAGCTCTGAACCACAGCATGTTTTCTCTCCTTTCGGCTACGGTTTTGATATTGATAAGCTGCTGAATGCCGACGTTGCCGGAAACACTGTTGCCGCCCCAGCTGCCGCAGCCTAATGTCATTGATGGAGTAAGATCAAAGTTATAGATATCGCCGATGCCGCCCTGGGAAGCCGGCGTATTGACCAGAATACGGCAGGTCTTCATGGCATTGCCCATAATGTCGATTTTTTCTCTTTCGTTCTGGGCATCAACATACAGCGATGAAGTATGGCCGTAGCCGCCGTCAGCGATCAGGTGGCTGGCTTTGGCAATAGCTTCGCTGAAATCCTTGGCATGATACATGGCCAGAACCGGTGACAGCTTCTCATGGGCGAATTCCTCGCTGATATCGACACTGTCAACTTCACCAATCAGGATCTTGGTCTTCTCGTCAACCTTGAAACCGGCAATGGAGGCAATGGTGGAAGCCTTCTGGCCGACTATCTTGGCATTGACGGAACCGTTGATGATGATGGCATGACGGACCATGTCCGTCTGTTCTTTATTCAGGAAGTAGCAGCCGCGGGCCGCAAATTCCTTTTTGACTTTGGCATAGACTTTATCAAGAACGATGACCGACTGCTCGGAAGCGCAGATCATGCCGTTGTCAAAGGTCTTGGAATGAATGATTGAACTGACCGCCAGCAGAATATCGGCGGTGTCGTCAATGATGGCCGGGGTATTGCCTGGACCGACGCCTAAAGCGGGTGTGCCGGATGAATAAGCGGCCGTAACCATGCCCGGTCCCCCGGTTGCCAGAATGACATCGGCTTCTTTCATCAGCTTGTTGGTCAGCTCCAGGGAAGGAACATCAATCCAGCTGATGATATCCGCCGGCGCCCCGGCGGCTATGGCTGCTTCCAGAACAATTTTGGCCGCCGCAATAGTGCACTTCTTAGCCCGCGGATGCGGCGAGATAATGATGCCGTTGCGGGTTTTCAGGGCTACCAGCGTCTTGAAGATCGCTGTTGAAGTAGGATTGGTGGTCGGAATGACGGCCGCAATGACTCCTAAAGGCTCGGCAATCCGGGTTGTTCCGAACTCCTTGTCTTCGGACAGAACACCGCATGTTTTGGCATAGCGGTACTTGTTGTAGATGTATTCGGAAGCAAAGTTATTCTTGATGACCTTGTCTTCCATCACGCCCATTCCGGTTTCTTCAACCGCCAGTTTGGCCAGTCCAACCCGGTTATGGTTGGCCGCAATGGCCGCGGCTCTGAAGATTTCATCGACCTTTTCCTGCGGATAGGTCGCATACAACTGCTGGGCCTGCCGCACTTTGGCCAGCATGGTCTCAAAGGAAGCGGCATCACTTACTGTGTCATAGACTTTTTCCATTTTTATTTCCTCTCTTTTTGCTCAAGTTCGGCGGCCAGATGGGCTGACAGTTTTGCCAGCGAGGCTGCCATATTCTCATTCAGAACCAGAATTCCGTCCGGGACGATCAGATGCGTCGGGGCAAAGTTCCAGATGGCTTTGATGCCGGCCGCGATCATCATGTCGCATACCGACTGGGCCTCCGGAGCCGGAACGGTGATAATGCCCATTTTAATCTGCATTCGCTTTGTCAGGTTGATAAAGCGGCTGACATCGGCTATTTCCTTGCCGCTGGAAGTGATGGTGCCGTCTTTTGATTTATCGGCATCGAAGGCGGCCACAATATTCAGGCCATAGTCCTTGAACCCGCCATAATCCAGCAGTGCCAACCCCAGCTTGCCGGCACCGACGATGACGGCATCATTAATGTTGTTGTAGCCGAGGAATTCTTCAATGCTTTCAATCAGGGCACTGACCTGATAGCCAATCTTCGGGCGGCCTTTGTCGCTGACTTCGGCCAGATCTTTGCGCACCTGCACTTCGCCTAAGCCTAATACTTTGGCAATTGAGGTGGCCGAGATATAAGCTGAACTGTCCGGCGGTAAGGACCGCAGATAGCTGAGATACAGCGGCAGCCGTTCCAGAACCTGACTAGAAACGGTTTTCTTATACATCAGAGGCCTCCTTTCTGACTGTTGATATCAATATATCTTTATCGATATATTTTTATCGATTACATTATATAAAGAGCTCAAGGGTCTGTCAATACTATTTGTGCAATTTTTCACTTTTATTTTACGCTGCTCCGGCTTGCGCCTTTTTTGGCCGGATCAGACTAAAAAAGCCGCTGTAAAAACGGCTTTTTTCTGTGATAAAACATATGTACGAAATTTTTAATGCCGCTGCCGGGCGGAACTGTCATGAATATAGCGGCTCCCCTTTTACGACAGCAGCCGGGTCACACCGGCATAGCTGCCGCTGACATAGACCTGGTAAACAATGCTGTTGGACGATGAGGAAACTGACACGATGTAATAATAGAAGCAGTCAGTCATCGGCCAGCAGAATACAAACTGCTTTTTCGAAACAACGGCCGTAAGTTCATTGCTCTGGTAGGTATACTGGTCCTTGACCTGGGTGATGGCCGCTGTTTTGGCTTCATTTTCATTGACCACCAGATTCTCCCTGGCATAGCTGCCGCCCTTAATCCAGCCATAGGCTACCAGAATAGCGGCCAGAATGATTACCGTCAGCAGGCCGGTGAAGAAATGGCGGACGCCCAGCTTGAAATCATGCCAGCCGTATTTGACGACCGGCTCTTCTTTTTCTTCCGGCTTGTCTTCTACAACCGGCTGGGGCTGGGTTTTGACGACGGCGGCTTCTTCAGGTTCCCCGTTTAACTTACGGGCCCCGATCTTGCGGGCCTTGCGGATGAAGTCTTCGACATAGGCCGTTTCCTTTTCGGTAGTCTGCTGCTGCCGGTACTGCTTGTAAAGCTGATCAAAATCCATCATTGCTCCTCCTTTGTATCCGGGCGCTGCGGATAAATGTTATTCATGAATTCATTTACCGTCTTAATCGCCGTTTCCATTCTCTGAATATAGGTGCCGCCGATTTCGGTGACCTTAAACCCGCGCTGCTCATACATGCTCTTGAGATGGTAATGCAGCTGCCAGCGCTTCTGCGGATCACCGTTGAGCCGCATGCCGTCATCAACCCAGTCGACATCCGGCGTCAGCATTATGACCAAATCATAGCGGGACGGCTTGGCAAAATTCTCAATATACTCCAGGGTATGATTGATGTACAGTTCGCTGTAATACTGGGTTACCACGGCATCCGTATCAAAGAAGCAGACCCGGTTGGCATTATGCAAAGCCTCTTCATCCTGCTCATACTGCAGATGGGCCAGCCGCATGAAATCCACATCATCATAGATTTCCTCGTTGCCGCCCATAAAGCGCTGACAGTAATACCGGCCGACTTCATAGGACCAGGAAGTGTGGTACATCTTGGCCAGAATTTTAGTGAGGGACGTCTTGCCGGTTGATTCCGTTCCGGTGATAAGAACCCTGGTCGCAAAAAACGGCCGGGCTGATCCCAGAATATAATCCCAGTACAGATAGGGATTGCGCCGGATCACCGAAGAGCGGATCGGATACCAGCTGTTGGCAATATCATAAACCCTGACGTTGCCGTAAGCTTTCAGGGCTTCGGTGTAAACCGAGTCGCCGACGAAAAAGGTGAACGGCAGCGGATTCTGCTGGTAGACTTTAGTCTGTCTGACGGTTTTAAGCAGCAGTTCGATCCACTGGGAAAAGCCGTCGGGATACTGGGGAATTGAAGTCTCATCCATCAGCAGTACGCTGATATAGTCAAAATCGGACAGTTCCTGGCACAGCCAGCGCAGCCGGGTCGGCCCGCTGATAATCTTGATGCCGGCCGCTTCGGATTCTCTTTTGTTGCGGTCATCGTCATTGGAGATGACGGTGAACAGATGCCGGCACTGGCCGCCCGCATTGAAAATAGCCTGCAGATGGCCGCGGTGCGGCGGATAAAAGTGGCCGAAATAAATACCGTATGTATTGCGCAGGGATTCATTCTTTTCCATGGCTGCGTCTCCCTTTCCTGATAGCCGTTTCGCTGCTCAGATAACAAAATTGCCGTTGGCAAAAACCTGAATGGTCTGGCCCTGGTAATCAGTGCCGGTGACTTCAAGATCGCGGGTGCCGAACATAAAGTCGCAGTGATTGGCCGAATCGTTGGCGCCGGCCTGTCTGAGCTGTTCTTCACTCATCTGTACCCCGCCCTTTAGATTCATGGGATAAGCCTGGCCCAGCGCTAAATGACAGCTGGCGTTTTCATCAAACAGCGTATTGTAAAACAGAATGCCGCTCAGGCTGATGGGGGTGTCATAGGAGATCAGGGCCACCTCGCCCAAATGGCGGCTGCCTTCATCCGTATCCAGCAGACTGGTCAGAATGTCTTTGCCCTTGGCCGCATCATAATCCGTGACCCGGCCGTTTTCAAACTTCAGCCAGAAGTTTTCAATCAGTTTGCCCTGGTAGCTCAGCGGCTTGGCAGCATGGACAATGCCGTCAACCCCTTCTCTTTCCGGCATGCAGAAGCATTCCTCAGTCGGCAGATTGGGATTAAAGACAACTCCGGTGGCTGACGTTTCCGTGCCGCCGCCCCAGATATGGTTTTTAACAAGCTGTACGGTCAGGTCTGTGCCCAGACTGTTGGAAAAGTGCAGTGATTTGAAATTCAGGGCATTCAGCTTATCACAGTGCTGCCGGATGGCCGCATCATGTTTCTCCCATTCCGCAATCGGATCATTGTCCGGCTGAACATAGACTGACTTTAAGATAGCCGCTTCCAAAAGGTCATAGGCCTCCTGATCGCTCTTTTGCGGGAAGACCACCTTGGCCCAGCCGACTGACGGCACGGCCACCACGGTCCACTGGCCGCGGGAGGCCATTGTATAGGCCATCAGCGGCTTCTGGGCTTTCATCAGGGCGGCCATGACCGTGCCCATTTTGACCGGATCAACATCCTTAAGGAAGCCAGGAATATCCGAATGAACATTGATATAGCAGCCCTTGCGGTCCTGCTCGGATTGAATCTGGTCAAACTGCCACTGCGGCAGGGTGCTCAGAACATCCGTGTCAACATATTCAAAGCCCAGCTTGGTCAGTACCTGGTCATTGTAATGAACTTCAACTTTGCCGGCTTTGGCTTTGTAGCATTCCTCCGCCAGAATATCAATAAACTCATAATCAGCCGGATTGGCCCGGATAACGACTAACTGTCCTGGCTGGACATTAACGCCGCTGACCGCAATCAGCCGGCCGTATTGATGCATTATTTTCTGATCCATTTTGAAAAGCTCTCCTTTGTTACAACATCATTATATACTATACCTTCGCCGGCCGTAATCCCGTCCTCTGCAAAAAAAGGCCTTGAGGGGCCTTTTCAGTTTTCATCAACCTGGGCAAAGCGCATGGTATTGGTATTGCCATGGCCGGCATGCCAGCCTGCTGTAATGATATAAGTGCTGCCGACCGGCAGTCCCAGTTCCACGGAAACGCGGTGGGCGGTGGCATCATACAGATCCGAATCGACGATATTAGGGGCATAAACCGGAATGACATCCGAGTAAATGGCCATATGCCGGCAGGTCTGCTCCGAATTGGTGGCCGCAATAATAGGAGCAACCGGTTTGTACTTGCTGAGGCGCTTTGGCGTGCCGCCGGTTTCCGTAAAGGCCATGATGGCAGAAATATTCTGCATGGTCAGACAGGACTCCGCCACCGAAATGCCGATGGCATCTGACATGGACCGGTCGGTATTGTCGATGGCCTCATTAAGATAGCGGGCATAGGGGAAGTTTTTCTCGCATTCCTCGGCGATGCTGGCCATTGTCTGGACAGCTTCCACCGGATACTGGCCGGCGGCCGATTCGGCCGACAGCATCACACAGTCGGTTCCGTCGAATACCGCATTGGCCACATCACTGGCCTCAGCCCGGGTCGGCCGGGGATTTGATACCATACTTTCCAGCATATGGGTGGCCGTAATGACCGGCTTGCCCATCTTGTTGGCTGTCTTGATAATGTTCTTCTGGTAAATGGGAACCAGTTTGAAGGAGACTTCGACGCCCAGATCACCCCGGGCCACCATGACTCCTTCAGCCACCTGCAGAATGGAAACCAGATTGTCATAGCCCTCCTGGTTTTCAATCTTGGCGATGATTTCAATCTCCGGATGGCCTTCCTCCGTCAAAATCTTGCGGATGGCCAGCACATCATCGGCCCGCCGCACAAAACTGGCTGCCACAAAATCAATGTTATTGGCCGCGCCAAAGCGCAGGTCATCATCATCTTTCTGGGAGATGAAAGGCATGGACAGCTTGACATTGGGCACATTGACCCCCTTGCGGGTGGCAATGGGGCCGCTGTTGGCAACCTCACATTCAAATTCATCCTTGCCGTTAGTCTTCAATACCTTCAGGGTCAGCTTGCCATCATTGATCAGAATCCGGTCATTGACGCTGATATCCTTATAAAGCTCGTTGCAGTCGATATGGAAGCGGGCGGATGTGCCGGTAATATCTTCCTTGGTCACCGTGACCTTATCGCCGGTGGCAAACTGAACAGCATCATTTTCCATCTTGCCGACCCGGATCTCCGGGCCCTTGGTATCGAGCATGATGCCGATATGCCAGCCGTTCTTTTCATTGATGTTGCGGATCTTCTTGATATTGGCCAGATGGCCGGCATGATCGCCATGGGAAAAGTTCAGGCGGGCGACATTCATTCCGGCTTTGGCCAGCGCCGTCATCATCTCTTCACTGCTGGAGGCCGGGCCGATCGTGCATACAATTTTTGTTCGTCTCATAGTTAATTCCTTTCCGCTGTTAAATCAGTCTTTCAAACATATCAACCAGCGGCTGCCGGCTGGTCTTGGGAATCTGCAGCGCCTGTTCAATCGGGGTGGCCACCAGCTGGTTGTTGATAATGCCGATACACTGGCTGGTTTTGCCCTGGGAAAGTATTTCAACAGCATAGTCGCCGATGCGGGTGGCCAGAATACGGTCAAACGGAACCGGTGAGCCGCCGCGCTGGATATGGCCCAGCACCGTTACCCGGGAACTGAAGCCCGTAGCCGCGGAAATCTTTTTGGCCAATAGATCGGCATTGGTCATCTTTTCCGTCAGCATCACAATGGCATGGCGCTTCTTCTTGACTTCTTCCAGATGGGCCAGGGTATGAATGATCTTCTCTTCGTCATAGCCCTGCTCCGGCGTGATGGCCAGTTCGGCGCCTGAACAGATTGCCGAATATAGGCACAGATCGCCGCAGTGGTTGCCCATTACCTCGATCACCGAGCAGCGGTGATGCGAAGTGGAGGTATCGCGCAGTTTATCCACGCATTCCACCACGGTGGTCAGCGCGGTAAAAAAGCCAATGGTAAATTCGGTGCCCGGGGCATCATTGTCAATAGTGCCCGGCAGGCCGATGGTATTAATGCCCTTTTTGGACAGATCCGCCGCGCCGCGGTAAGAACCGTCGCCGCCGATCACCACCAGCGAATCAATGTCATATTTATGCAGCTGCTCAACCGCTTCATCCTGCACTGAATCCGCTTTGAATTCATCCAGCCGGGCGGTGCCCAGAATGGTGCCGCCGCGGATGATGATATCACTGACTGAATGGCGGTCCATCGGCTTGATCTGGCCTTCCACCAGACCCTTGTAGCCGTCATAGATGCCAAATACCTCATAGCCCTTGCCTAAAGCGGCCCGGGTTACCGCTCTGATTGATGCATTCATGCCGGGAGCGTCGCCCCCGCTGGTCAGAATGCCGATTTTTCTTGTCATATTTGCCTCTTTCTACCGTCGGTCGGGACCGGTAATCATTACCGGCAAGCTCAGGGTCCGGATTCTTTCCATTACCCGCAGAGCTTTGGGTTCGTCTTTTTCCCCAGTTTGATTATACATCAATCGGGTTTTCAGTGTTTCAAAATCACAGTTGGAGGTAAAAAAGGTTGCCAGCCGGTGTTCCATCCGCCAGTCCAGAGTGGTAAAAAGCAGTTCATCCCGCACCCAGCTGGTGACATAGTCTGCCCCAATATCGTCAAAGACGGCCACCCGGGCACTGCGGATAGCCCGCAGCCGGCTTTCAATATAGTCCTTCTCGCTCATGTTATCCCGGGCATCGCGGCCGAAGTGCGGCATGTTGACAAAAGCCACTTTGACGCCCTGGCGGGTCAGTTCATTGGTCAGACAGCTGGCCAGATAGCTTTTGCCGACGCCCATCGGCCCGTACAGATAGAGCCCCTGGCGGGCCGGGTGGGCCAGCCACTGCTTTATCAGATTGACGGTGCTGATGTAAGAGGCATCCTTTTCAGCCGCCAGATCAATGCTGCTGATATCCCGCTGCAGTCCTTCCGGCGTCAGATCACAGACGGTATAGTTTTTATAATGAGCCGTCTGGCTGTACCGGGTGCGGTAATAGCGGCAGGGCCGGCGCACTTCCACCGGACAGTTCTGGTGCATTACGATATCCATCGGATAGCCTTCCGGCTGACAGACACATTCTTCCAGACCCTTACACTGGCTGCACTTTTCAGCCGTCTTGGCATAATCGGCAAATAAAAGCGGCCAGCGGGCCAGATCCTGTGGCCCGGCTTGCAGCTGCTTCAGTTTGGCCTGGACAGCAGTGCTGGAAGCCAGATTGGCTATATAATCATCATTGCTGCCAGCTGCTCTTTCCGGCAGACCAACTTTAATCTTTTCCATTCCTATTCCCCCTTCTTGAACAGTTTGCGGTTCAGCTCCTCAAAGTCCGTATTGCTTTCTGAGTAGCTGTCGGCCGCAAAATCGGGACGCTGCCGGCTTTTCCGGCCCGTTGCTGTGACCGGCTGGTCAGCCTGTTTGGCCAGGGCCAGGGCTTTTTCAACCGTATCAATCTGCTGTCTTTTCCAGCTGGCGGCCACCTTTTCAACATAGGCCCGGTCCAGCCGGTTGTTTTTGGCCTTCAGAATGCTTTCAATCATCACATTGATGACCTGCTGGTCCATTTCCATTTCGGTCTGCAGGTATTCCAGCAGCTTCTTGTCGGCTGTCGCCAGGGCTGTCCCCTGCTGTTTAGCCAGCAGAAACTGCAGCGGCGGCATGTCATAAGGGGTGTCAGCCGGTCTGATTTGTACGCTTTTGGCTTTCAGACAGCGGCTGTGCAGCTTTTCAATATCAAAGGTCTGCTTGTCAAAATCGATGCTGCGGCTGACCATCTTGCGCATGGAATCGGTATCAATGCAGAAGATTGTCCCCATTTCACTGATGATCCGCAGATTATCCGGGGTCCGCAGCTGGTGCGGAAACATCAGTTCCGTGCACTGCGCCAGCATTTCCTTGATGTCAAACTGCAGCGGCATGGTTAAGGGCTTGCCGCTGTAATCATGGCAGAATGTCTTAAACGTCTTCTCGTCGGTCTCATTCCAGTTCTGCAGCAGCGCCGGATCCAGACCGGATGAAACATCCTTGAACCCGTCGGCAGAGACCTTGTCATTTATGTAGAGCTGACTGGTCTTGATGTAGGCGGCCGTGCCGACTTCCTTCAGATACAGCCGGCCCAGCACTTCATGCTGCATGAAAGCCGCAAAAGTCAGCGGCTGGTATAATTCAAAACGGTACAGATCGGTGCCGTCTTCATTTTTCAAGTAGGTTTTAAGCAACTGAAAACTCTCCAGCTTCTTTTTGCTCTTTTCAAGCTGGACAATGGAAAGCTTGGTCAGATTGCACAGCCGGCCGACATCCAGCGTTTTGCCATGGCGGCTTTCGGCATATAAAACAAGATACAGGCTGATGCCGCCGGCTTCAATCAGCGGACCGTAAAGGATGGCCAGCCGGGCCGAAAAGTCAATGCTGGCCGGCTGGGTGCAGACAGCCTGGTATAAATCATCTGCCTTGATAGCCATCAGTTTCCCTCCTTGCCGATAATAGTTCTGATCCGGCTGAGCAGTTTGGCGGTTTTCTGCTGCAGCTGGGCCAGACTGCCGTTATTAGTGATAACACAGTCGGCCTTTTCTTCCTTGGCGCCAACCGGCCACTGGGATGCTGTTATCTTTTCAATCATGGCCGCATCCAGATGGCGGTTTTCACTAAGCCGGCCGGCGGCCGCCTTCGGGGTGGCTGACACAACAACATTATAATCAAAATAGTAATCCCAGCCGGCTTCAAACAGCAGCGGCACTTCCACCGCCAGAATCATTTCTTTCTGATTAGCGGCAATCCAGCCTTTTATTTCTTTCATGATCAGTGCATGCAGGCAGGTCTCAACCTGCTTTTTTACAGCCGGATTGCTGTAAATGGCGCCGGTCAGTCTTTCTTTATCAATCTGAACCGGCCGGCAATTCAGAATGGCGGCAAGTTGCTTTTTTACAGCCGGTTCACTCAGAAGCTGCCGGTTGATCTCATCGCAGCTAACGGTCAGACAGTTCTGCCGGCCCAGTTCGGCCATGACTTCCGATTTGCCCGAGCCGATAGAGCCGCTGACGGCAATAACGACCGGTTTTCTTGGCTGGCAGACGGGACACCAGTAGGTGCTGCGGCCATTGACAAACTGTCTGATAATCAGGGTCTGGCACTGGTAGCAGGGCTGGCCCTCTCTTGAATGAACCTGCAGATACTGCTGAAAGCGCCCGGTGACACCCAGACTGGAAGTATAGGAGCGGATGGTAGTGCCGCCCTGGTCAATTGCCTGTTTGAGAATCAGACGGGTCTGCTTAATTACTTCATCCCATTTTTCTGCACTGATAAAGCAGGCCGGAGTCAGCGGATAAAGCCGGGCCCGGAAACAGATTTCATCGGCATAGATATTGCCGATGCCGGCAATCATCTCCTGCTGCAGCAGCATCGTCTTGACCGGCAGATGATACTTTCCGGCAAACCTGTGCAGATAAGCGCCGGTAAGCAATTCGTCCCAGGGCTCACAGCCCAGACTGTCTAAAGCCGCCAGCGGCTGGCCGGCGCTGTACAGCCACATCCGGCCGAATTTGCGGGTGTCATTATAATGCAGCTGCCGGCCGTCCTGCAGGGTAAAAATCACATGGGTATGCTTGTCTTTAGGAGTCGGGCCGGCATAGACAAAAAATTTGCCCTCCATGCGCAGATGCACAATTAAAGTGGCCCGGCTTAGTCGGAAAATCAAAAATTTGCCGCGCCGCTGGTAATCCACTATTTCCTGGTTGGCGATAAGACGGCAGAAGCTGGCCGGATCAGGAAAAGCAATGATGTTATCCCAGAACACTTCAGCCTGGCTGATGACCGGATGGCCCAGCTGGTGCTGCAGTGTTTTTACAACTGTTTCAACCTCGGGAAGCTCCGGCATTATTTCACCTCCAGCCAGTTATTGCCCCAACTGGCCTGGGCAACCAGGGGAACTTTCAGGCTCATGGCCCTTTCCATTTCCTCACTGACAATGACCATGGTCTTTGCCCGTTCCGCTTCGGGAACATTAATAATAAGCTCATCGTGGATCTGCAGGACCAGTTGGCCGTGCAGTTTCTCGGCTTTCAGCCGGTTTCGGACATTGATCATCGCTATCTTGATAAGATCGGCGGCACTGCCCTGCACCGGTGCATTCATGGCCGCCCGCTTGCCGAATTCGGCAATGGCATGATTGGAATCGTTGATCTCCGGTATTTCACGCCGGCGGTTCAGCAGGGTTTTAACATACCCGTCCCGCTGGCAGTCAGCTACCGTCTGCAGCATGAACTGGTGGATCTTGGGATAGCGCTGGTAATAAGCCGTGATAAACTCATGGGCCTGGCTGACCGGGATATCCAGTCTTTCGGCCAGTCCGAAGTCAGTCATGCCGTAGTCGATGCCGAAGTTGATGGCTTTGGCCTGCCGGCGCAGCAGCGGAGTAACTTGTTCTTCGGTAACATTAAAGACGTCCATAGCCGTTTTGGTATGGATATCCATGCCCTGCTTAAAAGCCTCGATCAGGGAAGTCTCGTCAGCCATATGGGCCAATAGACGCAGCTCCACCTGGGAGTAATCAGCCCCGACAAAAACACAGCCGGGCTCCGGAATAAATGCCTCGCGGATCTTCTGGGTCTCCTCATTGCGGACACTGATATTCTGCAGATTGGGCTCCGAACTGGAAAGCCGGCCGGTTTCCGTAACACACTGGTTGAAAACAGTATGAATGCGGCCATCGGGCTGAATGTATTTCTGCAGGCCGTAGGCATAGGTGCTGTAGTATTTTGAATATTTGCGGTAGTCCAGCAGCAGATTGATTATAGGATGGCTGCCGGCCAGCTTGGTCAAAGCCTTGACATCGGTTGACCGCTTATGACCGGCGGTAAGCTGCAGGCGGTCATAGAGCACTTCGGCCAGCTGCTTGGGCGAATTGATATTGAAACTGGTCCCGGCGCTTTGGTAGATCTGCTGCTGCAGAACATCGACTTTAGCCGCTGTCGCCTTGGCAATTTCAGCCATCTTGCTGACATCAACCCTTAAGCCGGTCTTTTCCATTTCGTAAAGAACTTCGGCCAGCGGCAGTTCGACATTATAGTACAGGTCATTCATTTCCAGATCATTAAGCTGCTGCAGCATGACGGCACTGGCCTTCAATAGACCGGCGGCCAGCTGACCGCAGTAGGCGGCATGACGGGCCTCATCAAAAAACAGGCTCTGCTGGCCCTGATAGACCTGCTGGTAGGAATCGGCTGTTTCAATATGATATTTAAGCTGCAGGTCAGCCAAGGACTTGATCTTGCAGTCAGTCAGAAAACTGACGATCATCGTATCAACAATTCTGCCGTTTATCGTAAATTTATAATCATCCTGCCAGTGATACCACTGCTTGATGTCATAGACAATTTTAACATTGTCAGCGGCCAGCCACTGCCGCCAGACTTCATCCTTGGCCAGATTGTCGATGCTTTCATAATAGCCGGCCGTTCCGTCGGTCAGGCTGATGCCGTCCAGCTTGTCTTCACAGATATCGGCAAAAAGGGCCCACTGGCCGTGGTTTACGGCGGCGGGCAGCTGGCTGACGGTCATGATGCTGACCGTCGGACCGGTGTCGGAACTGACTTCGGTTTTGGCCATGAACGAGCGCATCTCATACTTCTGGTAAAAAGCCAGGGCCTGACGGCTGTTAAGCTGATAGCCGCAGTCTTTGATGTCTATATCCAGCGGGGCATCCGTTTTGATGGTGGCCAGCTGCTTTGACAGCATTGCCTGGTCCTTGTCCTTGAGCAGGTTTTCCTGCAACTTGCCCTTGATACTGTCAATATTGGCATAAACCCCTTCAACGGAGCCGTATTCATTTAACAGACGGACGGCGGTCTTATCGCCGACCTTGCTGACACCGGGGATATTATCGCTGGCATCGCCGGCCAAGCCCTTCCAGTCTATAATCTGCTGGGGAGTAAGCTGGTACTGGTCCTGCAGACTGGTGCTGTCCATGCATTCCATCTCGCTGATACCCTTTTTCATCATCCAGACAACCGTATGTGGGCCGATCAGCTGCAGCAGATCGCGGTCAGAACTGAGAATGCATACTTCATAACGGTCAGAAAACTGCCGGGCCGATGAGCCGATAATATCATCAGCCTCCAGGCCGTCCTGCTCGTACTGCTGGATCTGCAGGGCTTTTAAATACTGCCGGGCTATCGGCATCTGGGTAATCAGATCAGCCGGCACTGGCGGCCGCTGGCCCTTGTAGGCCGGATACATATCATGTCTAAACGTCTTTTTGCCGGTATCAAAAGCGACCAGAATATATTCCGGCCGGATATTTTCAATGGCCTTGGCCAGCATTGTCGCAAATCCGAAAATGGCATTGGTCGGCACCCCGGCGGAAGTCTTCATCGGCTGACCGTAGACAGTGGCGTAATAGGCGCGGAAAAGCATCGCATTGCCGTCAACTAATAACAGTTTTTCCATTCCGCCTACCTCTTTTCTCCAATAGTGCCGGCTGCGGCCTTACTTGAAGACTGCTTCCAGATTAGTCAGAT
>CAYTET010000036.1:0-21151 GCA_964436975.1 uncultured Erysipelotrichaceae bacterium | reverse complement strand
ATAAGTGTTGAATTTTGACTGCATGTTTTGGTTATTTTCTACTTGCATTTAACACTTGACATAATATGTGCCAGGAGCTAAGGCAATCGTAGCGGACTTATAAACATTATCTACTAAGGCAATGGAGTTAGCATAAAAAGTAGACAACATAAACAGGATAGGCAAAAGGGACTAGAATATAGTCCAAAGGACCAAACGTTTATGGAAAACAGTAACAAGAAGAGAGTATTTACGAAGCAGTTTAAGATTGATTCCGTCAATTACCGTCAAGCCCATCCAGAACTAACTAATGGTACATGTGCTGATAACCTGGGTGTCGGCAAGACAATCCTGGAAAAGTGGCTTAGCCAGGCAAAGGCGGGGAATGATGCTTTCAGAGGATCCGGCAATTATGCCAGTGATGAAGCGAAAGAGAATGCCCGCTTAAGGAAAGAACTGAAAGATACCAAGGATGCGCTGGAAGTTCTAAAGAAAGCCCTGGGCAGGCTTTGACCATTTCTCTATTGATCACTTATATAAAGCGGTTCAGATACCCATCGTTAATAATAACCATCGTCGGACTTCACTGAAGGTTATCGCCGTAAAAGCGAAGGAATTACGGATACTTAAATATCAAATCCTGTTTGCATCACAGATTGTTAATATACTGTCTTGTTGTTATCATAACGCTCCATCCCTAATGAGAGCCTATCTTTCTAGCCCTGCTGAAACTGGCGAACAAACTGGTACGGGCGGCCATAGAAAAACCCGGATATTGAACTCCGGGTTTTTGATTGCTGCTAGTACTTCTTACTTCTTCTTCGGATGAACGTTGTAGAAAGCGTTTTTGCCCCAGTAGACAGCAGTATCGCCTAATTCTTCTTCAATCCGCATCAGCTGATTGTATTTGGCAATACGGTCGGTTCTGGACATGGAGCCTGTCTTAATCTGACCGGCATTGAAGGCCACGGCGATATCCGCAATCGTGGTATCTTCGGTTTCACCGGACCGGTGGGAAACAACACAGGTATAGTTGTTCTTGCGGGCTAATTCCATGGCATCGAAGGTTTCGGTCAAAGTGCCGATCTGGTTGACTTTAATCAGAACGGAATTGGCAGCGCCCATCTTAATGCCCTGGGCAACATACTTCGGGTTGGTAACAAACAGGTCATCGCCGACGATCTGGATCTTATCGCCTAACCGCTGCGTCATCTTGACCCAGCCTTCCCAGTCGTTTTCGGCTAAGCCGTCTTCGATGGAAACGATCGGATATTTGTCAACCCAGCTGGCATACAGATCAATCATTTCATCAGTGGTCTTGACGCCTTCACCGGATCTCTTCAGTTCGTACTTCTTGGTCGTCTCATTATAGAATTCGCTGGAAGCCGGATCCATGGCCAGGCAGACATCCTTGCCAGGCTTGTAGCCGGCGGCCTTGATGGCTTCAACCATCAGTTTCAGAGGCTCTTCATTGCCTTCCTTGCAGGCCGGCGCGAAGCCGCCTTCATCACCGACGTTGGTATTGTAGCCCTTCTTCTTTAAAACTTTCTTTAAGGCCGCAAAGCATTCAGCACCGCAGCGGACCGCTTCTCTGACCGTCTTGGCACCAACCGGCATAAACATGAATTCCTGCATATCAACAGTGGAGTCAGCATGCTTGCCGCCGTTCATGACGTTCATCATCGGAACCGGCAGGACCTTCGTGTTGAAGCCGCCCAGATAGCGGTATAAAGGCATCTGATAATAATCAGCGGCCGCTCTGGCGCAGGCCATGGAGACACCTAAGATGGCATTGGCACCCAGTTTGGATTTATCGGGTGTACCATCAAGCTTAATCATCATATGATCAATTTCATTCTGCTGGGTCACATCCATGCCCAGAATCTTGGGAGCAATGATCTTGTTAACGTTGGCAACAGCCTTCAGAGTGCCCTTGCCGCCGAATCTCTTTTCATCACCATCACGCATTTCCAGTGCTTCACGCTCACCGGTGGATGCTCCTGAGGGAACAATCGCCCGGCCCTTGGCGCCGCTTTCGGTTTCAATGTCAACTTCAACCGTCGGATTGCCGCGTGAGTCGAGAACTTCCATAGCTTTAATATCTACAATATAAGGCATAAGTTTTCTTCCTCCTGTTTAGCATTCATATTATATAACAACCTTTTGTGTTTTGCTTAACAAGTTGTCTTTCAGCGCCCGGTTACCGGGCTTTTTACCCATCCGGCCGGCGATTCAGCGGCGGGCCGGCAGCGCTTCCGTGTTCATGCCGAAGATATCTTCCGCCGCCGCCTTGATGCTTTCGGCTACGGTGGGATGGGCATGAATGACTTCGGCCAGCTGCTCAGCTGTCATTTTACCGCGGATGGCCGCCGTCAGCTCACCGATCATCTCGGTGGCCTGCGGGGCCATGATCTGGCCGCCCAGCAGCTGGTGGGTGACCGGGTCGGCATACAGACAGACCACGCCGCCGCCGGCCTGCTCGATCAGCGCCCGGCCGTTGGCCAAAATGTTAAAGCTGCCGGTAATAAAGCTGCGTCCTTCGGCCGTCATCTTGGCCGCACTTTCCCCCACATAGGCAATTTCCGGATTGGTGTAAATGCAGGCCGGTATGGCTGTGTCGTCCATTTTCTGCGGATGGCCGGCAATATTAGCCGCTGCCGTCAGACCCTGGGCCGAAGCGGCGTGGGCCAGCGCCATCCGGCCGGTCACATCCCCGATAGCATAAATATTCGGCTGGCTGGTCCGCAGACAGTCATCAGTGACAATAAACTTTTTATTCATGGCCAGGCCGGCTTTATCCAGACCGATATCAGCTGTGTTAACGGTCCGGCCCACGGCCAATAGACAGCGCTCAGCCCTGACGGTCTGACTTTGGCCGTCTTTTTCATAAGTAACAGCCGCCCCGCCGTCAGCCTGTTCAATCCGGCTGACCGCCGCCTGGCTGATAACCGTAATGCCCTTCCGCTTCAGATCCCGCAGCAGCCATTTCAGCACGGCGCTGTCTACTCCGGGCAGAATCTGCGGAGCCATTTCAATGACCGTCACCGGAATATTGAACTGGGCCAGAATAGTAGCCGTCTCAATGCCGATGACCCCGCCGCCGATAATCACCCAGCTGGCGGCCAGTTGGGTTAACTGCAGAAAATCATCGCTGGTCAAAACGGCGGGATCGGCAGCTCCGGAAACGGGTATGCGGGCCGGCCGGCTGCCGGTGGCGATGACGATATTTTCGGCGGTAATCAGTCTGTCATTGACTGCGATGGAATGGGCATCCACCAGCTGCCCGTAGCCGCTGATAACTTCGACCCCGTAGCCTTTCAACAGAGCGGCAATGCCGCTGCCAAGCTTGGCAACAATCTGATCCTTGCCAGATGCCAATTGGCTGTAATCATAACTGATATCGGATGCCGTCAGACCGGCCGGCAGATTATGCATCTGATGATAGATATTCCCGGCCGCCAGCAGGGCTTTGGTAGGAATGCAGCCCCGGTTCAGGCAGGTTCCACCCAGCTTATCGGCCTCGATAAGGGCGGTCTTGATATGATACTGGGCCAGCCGGATGGCACTCTGATAGCCGCCCGGACCGCCGCCTAATACAACTGCCTGATACATGTAATTATCTGCCATGGCGGATTCCTCTTTTCATTTCATCTAAATCATAGCGGCAACATGGCTTTAAGGCAAACAAAAACGGCCGGAGCCGTTTTTGGTTAAACATCTTTCTTCTTGAACAGAACCAGCGCCCCGGCAAAGCAGCCGGTCGATACCGCCAGGTAAATCAGCAGGGCCAGCGCCGGCAGCAGGGAGTTGTTGGCAATGTAATAAGTGACATTGCTGTAAATCTGGCCTCCCATATCCGGGTCAACTTTAGCCGCCGTAAACAGATTCATCAGCAGCGCTGTGGTCTGCAACTGGGACGTTGTGCCGTGCAGGCCGCCGCCCAGATTAAGACAGAAATTAAAGATCGAGGCAAAATGATAGTTCAGGTCATACCAGACAGCCGTGCCGCCGGAAGCCGTGCCGGTCAGTGAAGAGATGCTGCGAATAATGGGGAAGACCCCCAGAATCACGATCATCAGAATCAGCATCGGCAGCATGGCCCCGACTTTACGCTTGAAGATTGTTGAAAGCAGTACGGACAGTCCGGTCATGATGAAAATGATGAACACGCCGTACAGGGCATAGCCGGGATAATACCGCAGCACTGACTGCAGCACATTGCCGTCAGGATGAATGACTAAAGCGAAGCTGGCACCCATCGCAATCAGGGCAATCAGATAAGCCAGCAGGTTGCCGATCATGCTGCCTAATATTTTGGCGGTGAATATTTTCTGCCGGTTATTAGGCTTGGCAATCAGCAGCCGCAGGGTCCCCTCGTGAACTTCCGAGGCAATCAGGCCCGTTGTCGAAGAGATGACTATGCTCATCAGAAATATTCCGGCCACCAGGAAGAAGACAATCAGACTCTGGTTGATGATCAGATTATTGGCAAAGGAGGTATAGGCCGGCACCGTGGTGTAGCTGTAGGCTCCCTGCATAAAGACGCTTCCGGCAGCTATTCCGACAATAAGCGCGGCGATTATGACCCACAGTTTCAGGGTCTGTTCAATGGTTCGCGTCAGAATGTTCTTCATTGCTGGACACCTCTTTCTTTCTCTTCCTTCATGGTCTGCTTGTAAAGCGCATCCAGTGAAAGCACTTCTTCACTCAGTTTGTTAAGCTGCCAGTCATTCTCATAGACCAGTTTTACGATGCTCTTCTTCAGCTCATCCATATTATCGGCATGGAAGCGCAGGATGCCCTGCTCATCGGTATCATACCGGTAAGAGGCCAAAGCCTGCTTTAACAGGTCGTCATGGTCCGTGCTGACCAATAGGCTTCCCTGCTTGAACTTCTGCTGGGCAACTTCAACCGGCGCATCTAAAACCAGATGGCCGTGATCGATCATGATGACATGGTCGATGACTGTCTGCAGCTCCGTCAGAACATGGGAGGAGATAATGACGGTCAGATGCTGCTGCCGCACCATCTGCCGGACAATTTCCAGAATATCCTGCCGGCTGGTCGGATCCAGGTTGGCCGTCGGCTCATCCAGCAGCAGAATCTGCGGATTGTTGATCATCGCCTGGGCCAGACCGATTTTCTTTTTCATGCCGGTCGAAAACTTGGCAACTTTATTGAAGCGGTGTTCATGCAGATTGAACTGGTCAATCAGTTCGCTGGCCCGTTTAAAGGCCGCGTCACTGTCCAGACCGCCCAGAGTGCCCATATACCACAGATATTCCAGACAGCTCATATCGGCATAGAAGTTGGGAAACTCCGGTGAATAGCCTAATTCTTTTAAAGCCGCTTCGCTGGCCAGCGGATGGCCGTCTACCGAACCGGTGCCGGCGGTAGGCTGCAGCGAGCCGATGATCATGGCCATGGTGGTTGACTTGCCGGCGCCGTTAGGCCCGATCAGGCCGTAAATCTTGCCGGGAACTAAATGCAGGCTGATGTCATCAACGGCTGTAAACTTGCCGAATTTCTTGGTGACATGCTCCAGGGTAACGCAATACTGGCTCATTTTCCCGCCTCCTTTCCTTCGACCGGATAGGCCGGGCTGTCGCCTGAGGCGGCTGCTGCCGGCTGGGCCGTTTTCTTTTCCTTCTTTTCTTTCTTTTCCTTCTTTTTCTCCTTATCCTGCTGACGGCTGCGCTTCAGTTCGGAGGCATCGGCCCCCGCTTTCTTGCGCAGGCTGACTTTGCGGTTGATGCTCAGCCAGACCGCCGCGACCAGAATGACAGCCGCCGCCCCGGCCAGAATGATTCCGGCATTGGAGGACTGATGCTCTACGGTCAAAGTAAAGGTAACCGTTGAGGTTTTGCCCTGTCCGTCATCCATGCTCATCTCAATGGTGTGGGTTCCTTCAACTAATGGCAGCACCAGTTCGCTGCCTTCACCCTGGTAAACCTTGTTGCCGTTATCCTTGACCGTCATGACGCTGTACTGCTGCAGCGCTGTCCAGTTAAGGTACAGCTTATTGCCGGTCATAGTCTGGGAAGCGGTCAGATCGCTGCCGCCGGTCAGCGGCTGATAATCAGATCCGTTGATCGAGACATTGGCCGTAAAGGAGCGCTGGTAGCTCAGCTTGTACAGGGTTCCGTTTTCCAGAGCGGCCAGCATATCCTGCTCGCTGATGTAGAAGCTCTGCTTGAAGGGCTTGTTAAAAGTCGCAATGATCTCCTCGGTCTGCGAGTCGATCAGCTTGGTCTTCTCGCTGTCGGTGATGATCAGATAGCGGTCACTGCCGACCACATTGGCCAAAGAGGCATACAGCATATTGTAATCGTTGACGCCCAGCAGAATCTTTTTGATGGACTCCATCGTCTTGGCATCAAAGATCTCCAGATAGATATTGGTTGCCCAGTTCTGCTGGTCGACCGAGCTGGTGATCTTGACCAGATCATTCAGGCCGTCCTGATTGTAGTCGCTGCCGACCACAAAGCCGATGCTGTCTTCATAAAGGGTAAACGGCACGATGTAGTCCAGCTTGGCATTGGCCTTGACGGACGATGACATCAGACTGATGCCGCCGTCAATAATGATGCCGCCCTGCTGGTCGTCGTTAAACGACTTGAGGATTTCGCCGGTCTTACCGTCCAGCAGGTAACCGGCGCCCCAGTTCATCACGGCATATATTTCATTGAAGCCGTCGCCGTTAATGTCGTTGGGCAGAACCATAAAGGCTTCTCCCGAGTCGGTAACGCCGTCGGCCATCAGATAATACATGGTGGCCAAAGTCTTGCCGTTGACAACCCGGTAGACCTGGCTGCCGGCGCTGTTGTAATCAATAAAGACCAGTTCCTTGACGCCGTCATTGGTGATATCGCCAAAGACAGTGGCATACTGCATCGGCAGGGTAGCCTTGTCAAGACTGATGGCCGTGCCTGTCTTCTGGTAGCTGACCGAAGCATAGCCGTAGCTGTAAGCCAGTTTGGAGGTGTAAAGGCGGGCGGCTTTGGCCGTGACGGCCACGTAATCCGCAATGCCGTCGCCGTTGGCGTCGCCGATATCAAGCAGGGTTCCGTCAACATAGGGCGCTCCGCCCAATGAGCCGATGACCTTGTTTTTCTTGCTTCCGATAATTGATTCGTCCGCACCCAGTTCCTTCTTGCTGTCGCCGTCAAGATCTTTGACAACGGAAAGCTTGGAGGCCACCAGATAGATTTTATTCTTCTTGCTGTCGGTGCCGGTTACCACCGGGCTGTTGCGGATGATGCTGCCGTCTTTGCCGTTGATGATAATAAAGTAACTGGCCGTTACCGTATCCTCATCTTTATACTTGTTGACGATG
Source organism: uncultured Erysipelotrichaceae bacterium (assembly GCA_964436975.1). Taxonomy (GTDB): domain Bacteria; phylum Bacillota_I; class Bacilli_A; order Erysipelotrichales; family Erysipelotrichaceae; genus CAYTET01. Next base: position 13,836 of record CAYTET010000036.1, on the reverse strand, counting down.
GCCAGCACATCAGCTACTCCGTCACCGTTGTAATCATAATCCGTGCTGACAAATTCCATGCCCTTATTGGTAAAGTCAGCGGTGGCATTGTATTCCCAGACGACTGTGGTTAAATCGGAGGCCAGCTTGGCCAGCCGCACGGTGGCGCCGTTATTCAGGTATTTGACAATGACGCCGTCAGAGACCGTTGTCATCAGCTGGGCGGAAACGTTGTTGTAGAGGTATGTGACCTTTTTGAGATCCGATGAAATGGTATAGCAGCCGGCATTGTACATTTCAACCCGGAAGCCATTATCCACAGCGCTGAGTTTATATGCCACATCACTGGCGGCCGCGCCGACAGCGACATCCTTCTGCAGCACCACATTGCCATTGACATCATAAAGCATCCAGTGCTGACTGCCCTGGACCTGACTGGAGATGATGGCTACAACAGCCTGGCCGTTATAAACGCCCAGACACGGCTGCATGAAGGCCGCAATATTATCCGCCACCGCAATTAAACCGGTGACGGAATTATCAGCCCGGCTGACCACAGCCATTGAGACGGGGTATTCGCTGTAGGTGTTGGTCGTTGCCAGATCAGTATCCATCATGTAGCAGCTGATCAGAATGTAATCGGCTGTGACATCGGCAATCCGGTAGCCGAAGAACTGCGTCTGCTGCAGGCCGGTCTGGATATAAACCAGACCGCTGCTTTCATAGTTCAGCTGGGTGTTGCCGATGATGGTCGTCATGGTTTCATGTGAAATGACGCCCAGATCAATATCGCTGTACAGCTGACTGGTTAAATCAATAATGTAAAGATGGCCGTCTTCGCTGGTGGCATACAGAGAGCCGTCCAGCCATTGCAGATCCCACATGGAAAGCTGGGCCGATGTGCTGTAAACAACACCCCAGTCTACACTGATTTCCAGATTGGCGGCCAGATGGTAAGTCTGCAGAACTGTGCCGTCAGCGGCACTGATCACCGCAACATCGCCGGTCTGCACGGTAATGGCAATATCATCCATGCCGTCGCCGTTGACATCGCTGACCTTGACAGCATCCCAGATATTGTCCGCTGCCACATAATCCATGGCCACGGCCGCATCGGCCAGACTGACCAGCATGACATGATAGTCATAAACCACCAGGCCGGTGCCGCTGCCGTAATCATCCAGCAGGCGGATCGTGGCGTTTTTATCCGTCAGACCCAGTTCGTCATCGTAGCCGGTCCTAACCAGGCGGCATGATGAAATGACCGTTCCGTCGGCGCCGCTGAGCACAAAGAGCTGGGCGGCATAGTCACCCGACTCTTCATAAGCCATAAAATCAACGATACCGTCGTTATTGATATCACTCACCGCAGCCAGTTTGGCTACGGTAAAGCTGGTATCAAGATGCACCTGCAGATTGGTGCCGGTTATCTCAATACCGTTTTCTCCATAGAACACTAAAGCCGGCGTTCCGTTATAATCAACGGAAAGCGCCGGTCCGTTATTGGAGATCTGCTGTTGGGCATTAAGAATCTGAATGCTGTTGTCAACAGCACTGACCGGACTGACAAGCAGTCCGATAAACAGTGCCGCTGTCAGTAGAACAGCTCCTGTTTTGCGAAGCATATATTTCCTCCCTCATTAATATAATTAACAGTCGGTTTTTTCAAACCAGCTGTAATCATTTGTGGCCATGGCCTGCCGGTACTGCTGCAGGATGGTTTCAAACTGCTGATACGTTGTCATGTCATTGAATTTGGCCTTGACCCGGTTGCTTTTGGGCAGACCGGCCAGATACCAGCAGGCATGACCCCGCATCTCTTTAATGCCGTTGATCTCGCCTTTCAGGCTGATCAGTTCACCGGCATGCTGCAGAGCCTGGTCAAACCGCTGGTCAACCGACGGCGCTTCCAGAATAATGCCCTGCTGCTCATAAGTGACCAGCTGCCGGATCAGCCACGGATTGCCCAGACAGCCCCGGGCGACCATAAACGCGTCGCAGCCGGTCTGCTCTTTCATGGCAATCATGTCAGCAACCGAATTGATGTCACCGTTGCCGATGACCGGAATGCTGACGGCCTGCTTGACCTGCCTGATCAGATCCCAGTCGGCCTGGCCGCTGTAAAACTGGGCGCGGGTCCGGGGATGAACGGCAATGGCGCTGACGCCGGCCTTTTCCATCAGCCGGGCCACTTCAACAGCGTTGATATGCTGCTGGTCCCAGCCGGACCGGATTTTAACGGTGACCGGCTTAGTGACGGCTGCCACGACTGACCTGATCAGTTCATAGGCATATTCGGGCTGCAGCATCAGGGCGCTGCCGCCGTTGGATTTGACAACCTTAGGCACCGGACAGCCCATGTTGATATCGATGATATCACAGCCGCTTTCAGCATCAACATATTTGGCGGCAGCGGTCAGGGTGTCGGCATTGCGGCCGAACAGCTGCAGACTGACCGGCCGTTCATCATCCTGGATGACCGTCATTGCCGCTGTCTTCTTGCTGCCATACCATAAGCCTTTATCCGAAGTCATCTCGGTATAAACAAGCCCGGCTTCAAACCGGCGGGCGATCAGGCGGAAACTGCGGTTGCTGATTCCGGCCAGAGGGCCGACGATTATATGATTGGCCAGTTTAACTGAGCCGATATTCCAACTGGTGTCTTTCATTTTCCTTACCATCTGAAAGCCGGATCATGGCACCATCGTCATGTATACGCTGGGCCGGCCGGCTTTGTTGCATATATTATCTTATCTCATCTGCGTCCCTATAAACAACAATGACCGCCTTAACAGCGGTCATTGACATCCTTGCTTATTTCTTCTTGGTACTCTTTTTGGCAGCCTTTTTAGCAGAGGTGCCGGCTTTTTCTATCTTCGTTTCGACTTCGTCATTGAATGACGGCTCTTCGATCGGTGCGGCCGGCTCTTCGGGAACGACAACATCTTTGGGCTTGTCAACCCCGGCAATAACCGAACGGTTGACGGTGATGATAACACCATCGGCAATTTCCAGTTCGCAGGTAACATCCGACAGACTGATAATGTTGCCATAGATGCCGTCATTGAGATAAACCCGCTGACCCGGCTTCAGGGCGGTCTGGAAATCCGTAAATTCCTTCTGCCGCTTCTTGTTTGTAAAATAGAAGAACCCGATGTAAGCTGCCATCAGAAGAATGAGAACGATTAAACTCCATTTCATAGTTAAACTCTCCTTATTTCATTGAGATGATTATAGCAGAAACCGGTTTATAAAGATAATGTTTTCAATCCTTTTGCCGGCTCTGCTGCAGAATATCCGTCAATTCCCCCGCTGTAAACCGATAATGGGCATTGCAGAAATGGCAGATGGTTTCACAGCCGTCATCTTTTTCAATCATATCCTGGATGTCGGCCGGCTGCAGCGTGGCTAGGACATCACCGAATTTTTCCTTGCTGCATTCGCAGCGGAATTCAGGATGCAGGGTCAGCAGCGGCTTGTATTCGGCAAACAGACCGCGGATCAGATTTTCCGGATTATGGTCGGCCGCCAGCGTTTGGGAAATAGGCGGCAGTTTTTTGCTGACGGCTTCAACAGCATCAATTACCGCATCATCGGCTCCCGGCATAATCTGGATAATCAGACCGCCGGCCGCTTTGACGGAGCAGTCAGTATCAATCAGCACACCCAGACTGACCACGGAAGGCGTCTGTTCACTGACGGCATAGTAGTAGGCAAAGTCATCCCCCAGTTCGCCGCTGCGCAGCACTACCTGCCCGGTAAAGGGTTCTTTCAAGCCCATGTCGCGCATTACCCGCAGATAGCCATTGGCCCCGACCGCTTTTCCAACATCCAGCTTCTGCGGATTATCCGGCTTCTGCATATAGATGTGGGGATTGTCGACATAGCCGCGGACATGGCCGTCACTGTAGCCGTCAACGATAATGGCGCCCAGCGGCCCGTCCCCTTTTATCTGGATTTCAATCTTTTCCTTTTCATCTTTCAGCAGGCTGCCCATCAGGCTGCCGACGGCCAGACAGCGGCCTAAAGCCGCCGCCGATGTCGGCCACAGATCGTGCCGTTTAGCGGCATCCTGCACCGTCTCTGTAACATCAGCAGCCATAACCAGCACCAAGTCATTTAAAACCATTCCCCGGCTTAATGTATCCATAGGTCCTCCGTCTTTAAAAACAGCACGCTGCCGCGTGCTGTCACTTCTTTATTCAGGCAGCCTGCGGGGCCGCTTTCTTCTTTGTCGTCTTCCGTTTGGCCTTTGTTTCAATCTGCTTGGTCGTTTTGACAATTTCCTCCAGATCTTCCTTGGTCAGGGTTTCCTTGTCAACCAGATCAGAAACTATCTTATTCAGAACATCGCGGTGGGCATTGATGACCTTGGCAGCCAGTTTGTAGCTCTCATCGATGATCTTGCGGACCTGCTCGTCAATTTCAAAATTGACCTGGTCCGAATTGGCCTTCGAAGCTGTATAATCACGTCCTAAAAAGACACTGTCAGAATCCTTGGAATACTGAATCGGGCCCAGATCGCTCATGCCGTAAGTTGTAACCATGGCCTTGGCAATCTTGGTGGCCTGTTCAATATCATTGGAAGCACCGGTGCTCATCTCGCCTAAGATCAGCTCTTCCGAGACCCGGCCGCCTAATAAGCCGGTAATCATCGACAGCAGCTGGCTCTTGGTGGACAGCATCGTCTCTTCCTTGGGAGTCATCAGATTGTAGCCGCCGGCAACGCCGCGGGGAATGATGGTGACTTTCTGCACAATTTCAGCATCCGGCAAAAACAGGCCGATAGTCGCATGGCCGGCTTCATGAACCGCTACCATGTGCTTTTCCTTGGGGCTGTACTTGCGGGACTTCTTGGCCGGTCCGGCCATGACCCGGTCAATGGCTTCATCCAGATCAGCCATAGTGATCTTATCGCGGTTGGCCCGGACAGCCAGAATGGCTCCTTCGTTCAGAACGTTTTCCAGATCAGCGCCGGAAAAGCCCGGAGTGCGGGCGGCCAGTGCGCCTAAGTCAATATCCTTATCCAGTATCTTGTTGCGGGCATGGACTTCCAGAATCGCCTGGCGGCCGGCTTTGTCCGGCAGCGAAATGGTAACCTGTCTGTCAAAACGGCCCGGTCTGAGCAGCGCCGGATCCAAAACGTCCGGCCGGTTGGTGGCGGCGATGATGACCACACCGGTATTCTCCCCGATGCCGTCCATCTCAACCAGCAGCTGGTTTAAAGTCTGCTCTCTTTCATCATTGCCGCCGCCTAAACCAGCTCCGCGCTGGCGGCCAACGGCATCAATTTCATCAATAAAAATCATGCAGGGTGCGGTCTGGGCGGCCTTGCGGAACATATCACGGACCCGGCTGGCGCCGACGCCGACAAACATTTCCACAAAGTCCGAACCGGAAATGGAATAGAAAGGCACATCTGCTTCACCGGCTACGGCCTTGGCCAGCAGTGTCTTGCCGGTACCGGGATTGCCTACCATCAGAATGCCCTTGGGAATGCGGGCTCCCATCTTGGCGAATTTTTTCGGATTCTTGAGATAGTCGATGATCTCGGCCATTTCTTCTTTTTCTTCTTCACAGCCGGCCACATCCGCAAAGCGGACTTTAATATTGCTTTCCAGCCGGGCTCTTGACTTGCTGAATTCAAAAGCCTTGTTGTTGGAACCGCTGTTCATCCGTGACAGCAGGAAGAAGCCGAAGACACAGATAAGAATCAGCGGCAGCACATTGGTCAGAAATTCAGTCAGGTAATTAGTCCCATACGGATTGGTGACGGTAATGTTGCCGTCAGTCACCCGGTTTTGAAGTTTCTCCAGCAGCCCGTCATTCTGGGCCTGGGTGTTGGGGATGGCCGCCACAAAACTTACTTCCTGGCCGTTATCAACATACGTGCCGGAAATATCAATGACGGTTGTATTCATTGACAGCTTGACGGAAGTAATCTGCTGGCTGTCCAATAGCGTATTGAGCTGGCCGTAGGTCAGCGTCTTGGTTGACGACAGCCGGGTCAGTCCGTACAGACTTGAAACCAGAATGATGGCTACCAGATACGGCAGCAGATTCAGCCAGCGGCTCTTTTCATTTTTATTATTCAAAACAAACCACGCTCCTGTCTCAGTATAATTCTTTCTTTAAAACACCGACGTAGGGAAGATTACGGTAATCCTGATTATAATCCAGCCCAAACCCGACCACAAATTCATTAGGAATGGTAAATCCGACATAGTCGGCTTTCTCATCGACCAAACGCCGTGACGGCTTATCCAGAAGCGTGATGACCTTTACTTCATGAGCGCCTTTGTTATACATCATGCGTTTGACTTCCTGAATCGTTTTTCCCGTATCAACAATATCTTCAACGATAACCAAATCCTTGCCGACAACGGAGGCATCCAGATCTTTGACAATGCGGATGTCACCTACCGACTCCGTGCCGCTGTAACTGGACACGGCCATGAAGTCGATGTGAATCTTCAAATCGATATGCTTGATGAGTTCAGCCATGAAAGGAACAGATCCCTTCAGCAAAGCCACGAAGAGCACTTTGTTTTCCCGGCCGGCATAATCAGCTGTCAGCTGCTGGCCTAATTCGGTGCAGCGCCGGTAAATATCCTGCTCGGGAATCAGAATCTTTTCAAAATCTTCACTCAGCATAACAAAGCCCTCCGGCGTATCATTTATTTTAGCATAAACTCAGCGGTATTCATACTATAATACCGTGTGATTCCCTGTGAAAACTTACGCGAAATATGGGTATCCGTTCAAACCTTGCTGACGATATAAAAGGCCGGCCTGGCACTGAAATGTTTCTTGTCACAGCCCATCTGGGCTACAAAGATTACTTCGTTATGGGAATTGACTACCACCGGCCAGTTGAAGCGCCGGTCATGGGAAATGCGGTGGTCAATGAAGAAGCGGCTGACCGTCTTGGTGCCGTAGCGCATGACGATTTTATCATGCAGCCGCCAGTTGCGGATAGTCAGGGGATAATCAGATTTTCTCAGGGTCAGGCCCTGATCCGTCTGGCCCTGCCGGCTCAATCTGAAATATGCCGTGTTCATGGTCCGGGGTTCGGCAATCACGTATTGATAATCAGCCGGATAGGGGCAGGCATAGAAATAGCCGTACTCGCAGATGAACTGACCCGCATCATTAAGCTTTACAATAAAATTACGGGCCGCCGTCATAATGCTGTGGTCGATATCCTGGATAAGGGCAGCCGACCAGACCGCACCTTCAAACTTCTGCCACAGATACCACCGCAGCAGCAGCTGGCGCTGATCGGCTGACCGGTAGCGGGCAACCTCTATTTTATCCTGGGCAAAATTCTGCCGGAAGTAATCGTAATGCTGCTGGCGGATCTGGTTGGCCTGGTTTATTTCCTGCTGCCACTTTTCAATCTGGGCATCCGAAGCCGGTTCAACAAGCTGATGGCGGATTCTGTTGCGCTGGTAATCATCCGAGGCATTGGATTCATCGTCATGAAAAGAGATCTCATTGTCGATGCAGTACTGCCGGGTTTCAGCTTTGCGCCAGGCCAGCAGCGGTCTGATGACATTCATCTTATTGATGGTCACGGGAGACTGAATGCCGTAATACCAGCTTTCACTGCCCCTTTCCAGACTCATCAGATAAGTTTCCAGATGGTCATCAAGCTGATGGGCCGTCAGAAGCGCATCACACTTCTCCTGCTTATAGATCCGCGCAAAGAAGGCATAGCGGCTGATCCGGGCCCACTGCTCCAGATTGCCCTTAGTCCGTTTAGGCCGGCTGATATGCAAAACAATGCCATGCTGCCGGCAGAAAGAAGTGACCAGCATCTCTTCCAGCCGGCTGGTAGGGCGCAGCTGGTAATTAACGTGGCAGACAACGATATTGTATTTTTCTTTGACCAGCATGGCCAAAAGCGCCATCGAATCACAGCCGCCAGAAACAGCGGCCAGATAGCGCTTGTCTGAAGGTAAGGATAAAGGTTTTTCCATGGTCCTATACTACCACAGACCGCCCGTTCTTGTTAAATGGGCCGCTTAAAAATCAAGGCAGTCCAGCAGGCGGATAATAATGGTTTTATATAATCGGCTGTCAACATCGATATGCGCACAGACATTTATGATACGGGCGGTATTGATATACTTGCTGTCATTGATAAACAGGGTTGACGGCTTATTCAAGCCTTCAATCTGTCCCAGCCGGAACAGGTTAAGCCGGCCCTGCGGACTGCTTTCGGCATCGTAGGCTTTGGCATAAGCCTGCTGGTTGCTGGTCATCGGTATGACAAAGGCCTTGCTAAGGGTCAGGGCGGCAATCAGACCGAAATGCTGGTAGCCGGCTTCCTGAATATAGGTTCGGCCGAAATCGATATAGCAGATATCACCCCGGCTGACCTTCAGCCCCAGACCCAGACAGGAAGGCAGCTGGCGGCGCTGCTGGTAATTATAGGCGCTGACCAGACTGCTCTGGCACTGCCGGCAGGTCATGTTTTCCATCTCCTGCTTCAGCTGACTGATATATTCATCGATCTGGGCGGCCAGCTGCGGATCGTCTTTGGCTTTCAGCAGCCCGGCATCGCACGGCCGGCAATAATCAATTGACATAAAAAGCCCTCCTGCTATCTGATAGCAGTCAGGGCTGATAATTCCTATGATGTTTTAATTATATTTTGCGGCTATTTGCCATCGGCAGGATCCGACTTGTCAGCCGGGGCTGAATCCGTCTTTTTGCCGGAATCATCTTTTTTATGGTTGGACAGCCGGTCAAACAGACCCAGGATGGGGCGGTAATGCGGCGAAATCAAGCCGGTATATTCTATGAAGATTTCAAAAACGAGAATCAGGATGGCCAGCAGGCCCAGGCCGACCGGCTCATTGACGATATAGAGGTAGGACGTCAGTCCGAACAGGGCGGTTACAACATACAGGATGATAACCGCTCCGGTGTGGCCGAATTTTTCCATCAGCTTGTGGTGGATATGCGATTTATCGGGAACGGTAAACCTTTCGCCTTTCAGCTTACGCCGCAGCATGGCTGACAGCGTATCGGCAATCGGCACAAACAGCAGCGTGACCGGAATGCCCAGGGTGATAAAGGTTCCGCTCTTAAATCCCTGCAGGGAAATAACCGCAATCATAAAGCCTAAAAACTGGGAGCCGCAGTCACCCATGAAAATGGAGGCCGGATGGAAGTTGAACAGCAGAAAGCCGGCGGCGCTGCCGGCCAGCAGCAGACAGATGACCATGATTTCCGGACGGCCGTTGAGCGTTGTCAGAAAACTGATGGTCAGCAGAACAATGATGCTGATGCCGGCGGCCAGACCATCCAGTCCGTCGATCAGATTGATGGCATTGGTGATGCCGACAATCCACAGCAGGGTTATCAGCTGGCTGACCAGGGTAAATTCAAAGTGAATATCCCAGGGCAGGTTAATTTCCATCAGGACAACATGGCCGTAGAAAATAACAATGCAGGCCGCCGCCAGTTGGACAATGATCTTGCCGATAGGCGGAATGTTGAACAGGTCATCATACAAACCTTCCACAAAGATGAGGGAAGCGCCGATCAGCATGGCGCTGGTGGCCCGGCTGAAATGGTCAAGAAACAGCTCAGATACCACAAAAGCTATAAAAATAGCCACTCCGCCAATCCGCGGAATCGGTTTGTCATGATGGACAGTCCGGCTGTTTTCCTTAGCATAAAGGTTGAAATGGCCGGCGATTTTCTTCAGCGGCCAGATCAGGGCTGCCGATATCAGCATGGGAATCAAAAATAACAGGACTTTCATTGCTGTTCCTCTTTTGCTTTTGCCAGTATATCATAATTGACCGCCCTTGGGCCACCGCTTTGGCTATGCTATAATTACCAGCAGGATCGGACAAAACATGAAAAACGGCGTAATCTTCGATATTGACGGCACTTTATGGAATTCAACACCTGTAATCGTAGAATCGTGGAATAAGACTCTGGCCGGCCTGCATCTGCCCTGCCGGACCCTTGATGAGCCCTTTACCCTCAGCCTGATGGGCCAGACTATGGAAGAATGGGGCCGCCAGGTTATGCCGCTGGCTTCCGACAGTCAGCGCGAAAAGGCTTTACAGCTTTGCCAGAAAGCCGAACTGGAAGCGCTGAGTGCTGAAGGCGGCCGGCTCTATCCGCATCTGGTACAGACTTTGGCCGTACTTCATGATACCTATCACATTTCAATTCTTTCCAACTGCGGCATCGGCTATATTGATTCGCTGATCAGCTATGCCGGTCTGCAGCCTTATATCGATGCCCAGCTCTGCTACGGCCAGACCCTGCTTGACAAGGCTGACAATATTCCTTATCTGATGAAGCAGCAGGGGCTGGCTAAAGCCGTCTACATCGGAGATACGGCCAAAGACCAGCAGGCCTGCGCGAAAGCCGGAGTGCCTTTTATTTTTGCATCCTACGGCTTTGGCCAGGCGGACCATCCCCGCTGGCAGATCAGCTCGTTGGATCAGCTGCCTGCTCTGGTCGGACCGGTTATTGATTCCTACTATAACTGATACATGATAGCCAGCAGAAACTGTGCTCCCAGATATCCCAAAGCCAGTGAAAGCAGAATCAGAAAAGGCTGACCCTTGCGGGCAGACTGGCCGGGCAGAAAGAACTTGGAAAAGTCCAGACCGCTTAAACACCAGAACGCAAAGCCAAACATCACAAAGTGGAAACCGATACGGGCTATTTCACCAATCATTTTTCCGCCTCCCTGTTCACTCTTTCATTATAACAAAACATCACATCTAAAAAAATCTCACCGGCTTATCAAAAGCCGGTGAGTTGTTTTTTAATGCTTGCGGCTGGCCGCCTTGATGCGGTTGGCCGCTCTTTCCAGAGCTGCTCTGGACCGGCGCATATCAGCCTCATTCATCTGCTGGCTGAGCCTCTGCTGGGCTCTTTCCGCCGCGGCCTTGGCCCGGTCAAGATCAATATGCTCGACGTCCTCTATGACATCCGACAGCAGCACGGCGTTATTCTTTTCAAAATAAAGCACGCCGGCGCCGGTTGTAAAATGCCAGGTATGATTCTGATCGTCGACCACATCAATAATGCCGATGCTGACCGGCATCACGATGGCCATATGGTTGGGCAATAGACCCCGCCGGCCGTCAGGGGTCGGCACGTTGATGCTGGCGGCCGGCATCTCTTTGTAGATGCCGCGGTATGTCACCATCTTTAATTCAAACATTTCAGCTTTCCTTCATCTGCCGGGCTTTAACAATGACGTCCTCAATGGTGCCGGCATAGATAAATGCCTGCTCCGGCAGATCATCATACTTGCCGTCCAGAATCTCTTTGAAGGAACGGACCGTATCCGAAATATGCACAAACCGGCCGGGATAGCCGGAGAACTTCTCGGCAACAAACATCGGCTGGGACAAAAAATTGCGCAGCCGGCGGGCCCGGTTGACAAGCTGCTTATCTTCATCGGAAAGTTCGTCCATGCCCAGAATGGCGATGATATCCTGCAGTTCTTTGTATTTCTGCAGCGTCGCTATGACCTGCTGGGCCACATCATAATGCTGCTGGCCGACAATAATGGGATCCAGCGCCCGGCTGGAGGACTCCAGCGGATCGACGGCCGGATAAAGGCCCAGGGAAGCAATCTTGCGGTCCAGAACCGTCCGGGCATCCAAATGCGAGAAAGTGGTTGCCGGGGCCGGGTCGGTCAGGTCATCGGCCGGAACATAAACCGCCTGAATGGAGGTAATGGAGCCAGAATTAGTTGATGTGATCCGCTCCTGCAGCTGGCCCATTTCATTAGCCAGCGTCGGCTGATAGCCGACGGCCGAAGGCATCCGCCCCAGCAGGGCGCTGACTTCCGAGCCGGCCTGGGTGAAGCGGTAGATATTGTCAATAAACAGCAGAACATCCTGGCGCTGCTGGTCGCGCAGATACTCGGCCATTGTCAGAGCCGACAGCGCTACCCGCATACGGGCGCCCGGTGATTCAGACATCTGGCCGTAGACCAGCGTCGTCTTATCCAATACTCCGGATTCTTTCATTTCATTATAAAGGTCATTGCCCTCACGGGTCCGCTCGCCGACACCGGCGACAACCGACAGGCCGTGATGCTCTATGGCAATGCTGTGGATCATTTCCTGAATCAGAACCGTCTTGCCGACACCGGCACCGCCAAACAGGCCGACCTTGCCGCCCTTGATATACGGGCAGAGCAGATCGATTACCTTGATGCCGGTTTCCAGCAGTTCGGTTTCGGTATTCTGCTGCTGGAAGCTGGGCGCGCTGCGGTGAATCGGCATTCTTTCGGCATTCTCGTCAATCGGGCCTAAACCGTCAATCGGCTCGCCCAAAAGGTTGAACATCCGGCCTAAAGCCGGCTGGCCGACCGGAACCTCAATCGGATTGCCGGTATCAAAAGCCTCCATGCCCCGGCGCAGGCCGTCGGTCGGCTTCATAGCTATACATCTGACCCGGTCGTCGCCTAAATCCTGTTCAACTTCGGCGATAATATGCTGCTGGCCGAAAGGAATATCAATGGCGTCATGCATTTTCGGCAGGCCGTCAGTAAAAAGAATATCAATGACCGGCCCGACAATCTGCACGATTACGCCGCTGTTAAGTTCACTCATCTGCATCTTCCTTTCTAGCGCCGCACCGATCCGCTGGTGATTTCCGTAACCTGCTGGGTTATGGCCTCCTGGCGGGCCTGGTTGCGCTGTAATAATAATTCATCGGTAAGCTGCTCGGCATTGGTGTTGGCATTTTCCATAGCCGCCCGCCGGGCCGCATGCTCACTGATCTTGCTTTCAAGAAGCATGTTATAAACCATCGAGCTGACATACAGCGGCACCAGATTATCCAGCACCGCCTGCTTGTCAGGCTCAAACAGCAGTTCATCATTCTGCTTGGTCACTATCGGTGTCAGCGGCAGCAGAGCCAGCCGGCTGGGGGTAAACGTCAGGGTATTGACGTAGTGGGTATAGACAATGTCGATAGCCGAAATCTCGTTGTGGGTGTAAAGCGTTAAAATGCCGTAAATCAGCACGCTCATGGTTTCCGGATCGATATTCTCCAGCTTGTCATACTGCTTGACCAGCATATAGTTGTCATGCATCAGCCTTTTGATGCCATAGCTGCCAATAGCGAAAATCGGTTCATCTTTGGAAATGTTTTTGGCAACGTAGCGCAGCAGTTCCTCATTGTAGGAGCCGCACAGTCCGGAATTGGAGGTAATGATAATATGCAGCGGGTTGTTTGTGACGACCGGCTTGAAATAAATGCTGGTCTGCTCAATATCAGGATTCTGACTGACAACGCGCTGCAAAACCTGCTCAAAATAGCCGGAATAAATGTTGTTCTGGGCCACCCGCTGTCTTGACTTCTGCAGCTTGGCCGTCGCAACTAATGACATCGCCTTGACGATTTTATGGGTCGACTGCACCGATCTGATGCGGTCGTTTAAAGCGGCCATCTGATTAGCCATATTACTTTGTCTCCGTTAACAGGGATGCTTTGGCTGACCGCAGATATTCATCGACAAAGGCTGTGATGGCACCGGTGAACTTCTGCTGCAGGGAATCGGAAAAAGCCTTGCTCTCAGTGAGCTGGCGCAGTTCAACTGCGTTGTGGCTGTCAAGATACTCAATCATCCGCTTCTGGCAGTCGGCCAAAGCGGTCACCGGAACCTTTTCCAGCAGACCCTTCTGGGCCGCCAGCAGAATAAGACACTGGTCTTCAACCGGCATCGGGCTGTACTGGGGCTGCTTCAGCAGCTCCGTCAGCAGACGGCCGTGGTCAATGGTCTTGCGGGTAGTAGTATCCAGATCAGAACCGAACTGGGCAAAATCCAGCACTTCATGGTACTGGGCTATATCC
>CAYTET010000035.1:0-21177 GCA_964436975.1 uncultured Erysipelotrichaceae bacterium | reverse complement strand
GATCTTCCGCCCCGGTTGTATCCAGAATAATGCGCGAATCAATGGCGCTGGATACCGCAAAAGCAATCCGCGAGGGAATATTGGTTTTAATGGTTCCGGTAATGACATCCGTTGAGGGACGCTGGGTAGCGACAATCAGATGAATGCCGCTGGCCCGGGCCAGCTGGGTAATGCGCTGAATTGACTGCTCGACATCCTTGCTGTGGGAAACCATCAGATCAGCCAGCTCATCAATAATAATCACAATATAAACCATATGCTTCAGATTGGGATCAGCGGCCGCCTTCTGATTATACTCGGTGATATTTTTAACGTTGTTGTCATGGAAAATGGTATAGCGGTTTTCCATAATGCTGACAATCGTATTAAGCGCCGCCGCCGCCTCATTGGATTCGGTAATGACCGGACCAATCAGGTGCGGAACATCAATATAAGGTGTAAATTCAACTTTTTTGGGATCGATCAGCAGCAGTTTGACATCATTGGGTGTTGTTCTGAGCAGCAGTGAGGCAATGATGGCATTGATGCAGACCGATTTGCCGCTGCCGGTAGCCCCGGCAATAAGCAGATGTGGCATCCTGTCAAGCTGGCCGAAGACATTTTCACCGGATAGATCTTTGCCCAGGGCAAAAAGCAGCGGCTTGTCTTTCAGCTTATCCGGAATGTTGCGGAATAACTCGGACATTCTGACATTGACACGCTCTTCGTTGGGTATTTCAATGCCGACGGCGTTTTTGCCCGGAACCGGCGCTTCGATGCGCAGATCCCGTACCGCCAGACCCAGTTTGATATCATTCTGGATAGAAGTGATCTTGGATACTTTAATACCGGACTGGGGCCGGACTTCGAATTTAGTGACGGCCGGTCCGATATGGATGCCGGTAAGTTCGCAGGGCACGTCAAACTGATTGAGAATATTCAGCAGAATGTCTTTTTTAGAAGCCGCCGCTTCCACGTTGGCCGATGACCGGGTGGAAACAACACTGTCCAGCATGGTGAGCCGAGGCAGCCGGTAATTGGAAAACGGCGGCGCATAGCCGGCCGAGGCCGATTTAACCCCTTCAGCACTGCTTTCAGCCGGCTTTTTAACCGGCTGAGTTGTCACCGGCTGACTCAGCGGACTAACCGGCGCTGCCGGTTCAGCCGCCAGCGTATTATCCGGCTGATATTCAGGCTGGTTGTGATCCTGGATGGTAATATCGGTAAAAGCCGGCTTGACCGGCTTGGTCTTGGCTGATTGGTCAGCTTTAGCTTCAGCCTGCCGCTGCAGGCGGCTGTCCTTGATATTCTGGATACCCACGGCCAGATGGCCCCAGATATTCTTCAGCCAGTTGACATCAACGATCAGCAAAACGCCGAAAACGGCCAGCATGATGATGCAGATCAGGGCTCCCAGATAGGAGAAAAGGTAGCTTAATGCCGAATAAAGACCGGCTCCGACCAGACCTCCGCCGGCACTGATATAGCCGTGGTAGACCTGTGAAAAGCTGTACCAGTAATCCCGGGCGATTGAAAAGCCGACAATTTTATGATCGGCAGGAATTGCCAGGTAAGTGGCTACAGCCAGATAGATGACCAGCCCGCCGCATAACCAGCGGTTTTTAAGCGACGGCCATTTTTTCTGGAAAATCAGATATAAACCGCATATAATGGCCAGCACACAGAAAAACGGATAGAAACGCCCGCTGGCAAAAGCTGACAGACCGCTGAAAAACTCACCGACAATGGCGGTTGATTCATGCAGCAGCGTGATTACACTCAGCAAGATCAGAATGCAGCCGTAACAGATGCAGATAACATCCCTTTCGGTTACGGTTCCCTTATGGCTTTTTCTTTTAGCCATTAACCTTGCCTCCGTCAGCCGGGACATTGATCTCGATAATGGCCGGCAGGATCATGGGTCTTTTGCCGGTTTCTTTAAGCACGTAGCGCGAAATCCGCTCCCGGGCTTCAACCCTGGCATCGTTATTTTCATAAGTGCCGTTTTTAACTTTTTCCATAATGACATCCTGAATGATCTTGCTGATATTCTTGATGATATACTCTGAATCCTTGACATAAATAACCCCGCGGGACTGGATATCCGGTCCCCCGATGATCTCTTTGGTATTGAAGTTAAGCGAAATGCCGACGATGATAACCCCGTCAGTTGAAAGGGTTTCCCGGTCCTTTAAAACAAAGCCGGTCACATCAAGATCTTCCGATCCGTCAATCATGGTTTCCCCGGCATCAAATGTTTCGGCACAGGATACCAGATTGCCGTTTTTAAAGCGGGCGATCTGGCCATTGTCCAGAATGACAATCTTATCCGGGGTGTAATGCGACTCTAAAGCCAGATTAGCGGCAGTCATGAAATGGCGGTATTCACCCATTATCGGCAAAAAGTATTTAGGCTTAAGCAGATAAAGCATCATCTTGAGGTCATCGCTGGAAGGATGGCATGACATAACTTCCTTGGCTTCAAACTGTTCAACATTGACATTTTCCTTATAAAGCTCGTTTATCATCGCCGTGGCCTCATGCTCGGTTTCCGGAGCGACCGGTGAAGCGATGATAACGGTATCGGTGCTGCGCAGTTCAATAGTTTCATCTTCATTAGTCGCAATCTTGTTCATTGATCTGAACAGTTCGCTGCCAATGCCGGAAACAATGATGACCATGTTGTCATCATCATTTTTAAACTTGCTGCGGGGTGTTTCCAGCCCTATCGGCATCCGGTAGTAGTTGAGCTGCTCGCTCATGCGCAGCGAATCCTTAAATGAATCAGTATAGAAGAAGACGTGTCGCTTGTAAGCGTTGGCCACCCGGATAATTTCCAGAATCCGGTAGAAATTCTGATCATAGACTGAGACGATGATCCTGCCCTTGGCCTCATCAAAGACCGGCCTGATCAGGCTGTCTATGCGATGCTGGGGGGCGGTATAGCCCTGATGATCGGCATTTGAAGCCTCCATCATCAGACAGAGCACGCCCTTCTTGCCGATTTCGGCAATCGGTCCAAAGTCGCAGTCAAAACTGGTCATACGGGCATCAAGGTCAATAATGAACTCGTCACACAGCACCACATAGCCTTCCGCCGTGGCAAAGGCAATGCCAAAGGCATCCGGGGTGGCATGGGTAAGACTGAATGTAGAAATGCTCACGCCTCCGACGGTAAAGTTGTCAATGCGGGAAATCTTATGCAGCTGGGCATCCGCAATGCCTTCATCAGCCAGCTTCTTTTTGAGAAGCATCAGAATAAAAGGCGTTGTATAGATGGGAATATTGATCTGCTTGAGCAGATGCGGCAGCGCCGACATAGTATCGTCATGGGCATGCGTAATGAAAATAGCCTGGATTCTCTTTTTGTTTTCAAGCAGGTATTTAAAGTCCGGGATGATGATTTCAACCCCGAGCTGCTGGGAATCAGGATATTTCAAGCCGGCTTCCACAATAAACAGTTTGCCTTCGATATCAAAGACATACATGTTTTTTCCTATTTCATCTAAGCCGCCTAATGCCAAGAAAGAAAAATCAGCCATAGGTAATCCTCACTTTCAAATAATTATCACTGCTGGCAGCCGTTCAAAGAGTTCTTCATGGCTGCCGTAATCTTTACGTTGATTATATCACCGATTCGTCCGTCCTTATTGTTAAAATTGACCAGTTTATTATGCGGATCGTAGCCGCACATTTTGGCCGCGTCGTTTTTTGAAGCGCCGTCAACCAGCACCGAAACAGTTTTTCCTTCATAAGCCAGATTGGCCATTTTGGAATAATAATCAACCTTTTCATTCAAAATCTGCAGACGCTGCTTTTTGACTTCCTCTTCAATCTGGCCGGCCATAGCCGCTGCCGGGGTCTGCGGACGCGGCGAATAGGTGAAGGTATAGGCATTATCATAACGGCATTTATCATAAAAAGCCAGGGTATCACTGAACTGGTCATCCGTCTCTGTCGGAAATCCGACAATAATGTCAGTGGTAACAGCCATATCAGCACGGACTGACCGCAGTTTTTCCACCAGCTGATAGTACTGCCCGGTTGTATACCGGCGGCCCATCAGCCTGAGGATACTGTCATTGCCGGACTGGACCGGCAGATGAACAGCCGGCATGATATTGGTATACCGGCCGATCACTTCACACATCTGGTCTGTAAAATCCCAGGGATGGGAAGTCATGAACCTGATTCTTTCAATACCGGTGTCAGCAGCCGCCTGCAACAGTGAGGAAAAGCTTTCCGGATCATTTAAATCCTTGCCGTAGGCGTTGACGTTCTGACCCAGCAGGGTCACCTCCCGGCAGCCCTTTTCCTTCAGACTGACGATTTCGGCGATAATATCACGGCTCAGCCGGCTGCGCTGCCGGCCCCTGGTATAAGGGACAATGCAGTAAGTGCAGAACTTGTCGCAGCCATCCATTATCTCCACCCAGCCTTTATGGGCGAGACTTCTTTTTACTGGCAGCCCTTCATAAACGCTGCCGGCTCCGGAATAGACCTGAATCTGCCGGCCCGCTTTGGTCATGCAGTCATAAATGATCTGCGGCAACTGGAAGATATTGTGGGTGCCGAAGACAAAATCGACAAAAGTCAGATCGTCGGCAATTTTATGGGCAATCTCGGGCTGCTGGGCCATACAGCCGCCCAGGCCGATCAACAGATGCGGATTGTTCTTTTTAAAATGCTTCATATTGCCCAATTCACCTAATACTTTGCGTTCGGCATTATCCCTAATGGCACAGGTATTAAGAATGATCAGTGAAGCTTTTTCCAGCTGATCGGTCGGCTCAAAGCCCATGGACTCCAGAATGCCGCATATGGTCTCATGATTTCGAAAATTGGCCTGACAGCCGTAAGTATGCACAATATAAAACTGCCCGTCACCGCAGTGCTTCTGCTCTTCAGACAGACTGAAAGCATCCCGGATTATCCGGGCCGGACCAAAGGCAGGCTGCTTAGCGGCAGCTAAATCAGGAAAGTTCCACTTTTCAGACATGTTATTTCATAAAAAACCAAGCTTGCAGCTTGGTCTTTATTTCTGACTGATGGCCTGAACGGGGCAGGTTGAAATGCATGCTCCGCAGTCAATGCACTTATCGGCATCGCTTTCGGCTTTGCCGTCATCACCAAGCTTTAAGGCTTCGACCGGGCAAACGCCAACACAGGCACCGCAGCCAAGACAAATTTCTTTATTTACTTCTGTAGGCATCTTATTTCTCCTTTTCTTTTTCTAATTATACCAATATCTGCGCCCTGCTTCAATATTAATGATATTCCGGCTGTTCAAATTGCCGTTCATGCTCCGGGCGCAGCTGCAGCCGCTTGATATAAACGGCCTGGC
The DNA here is from genome assembly GCA_964436975.1 of uncultured Erysipelotrichaceae bacterium. Classification (GTDB taxonomy): domain Bacteria; phylum Bacillota_I; class Bacilli_A; order Erysipelotrichales; family Erysipelotrichaceae; genus CAYTET01. Next base: position 15,854 of record CAYTET010000035.1, on the reverse strand, counting down.
CGGACAGCGTGTCAATATCGACAACAACACCGCACAGCATGGCCTCGTTTTCCGAGATAGTATAGCGGGTGGGCTGCTGGTCAATGATATGTCTTTTAACTTCATCCGTGTCCCGGCCCAGAATAGAGCGGTACGGACCGGTCATGCCGACATCGCAGATAAACGCCGTGCCATTGAAGATGTCTTCATCAGCAGTCTGGATATGGGTATGGGTTCCGACAATCATCTGAACAGTGCCGGCAAAGCAGTTCATGAAAAGATACTTCTCACTGGTGGCTTCGGCATGCAGATCAACAATCCGGATGTCAGAGGGATAATCCTGCAGCAGCTTATCCATAGTGCTGTAAGGATCACCGTTTGTCTGATCCATGAAGATATTGCCGTAAAGGTTATAGATGCCGATGCGCACGCCGTTTCTATTCAGAACCAGCGCCGGTTTGCCGACACCGGCGGGAATCATGTTAGCCGGCCGGATCAGGGCCGGTGCCTCATCGATAAAACTGTAAATATTGTCTTTGGAAAAAGCATGGTTGCCCAGGGTTACACAGTCGACGCCGGCCTGGATGAACTGCTGGTAAATCTTGGAGGTGATGCCCTTGCCATGAGCACTGTTTTCACCATTGACGATCAGCAGGTCATATTGCCACTTATCTTTTAAGGCGGGCAGTTTCTCAAGAAAAACTGTCCGCCCTGCTCTTCCCACAATATCACCGATAAATAAAACGCGTAACTTCACTAATGAACCTTTGTTATTTAACAATTTCCACAGCCCGGGTTTCCCGGATTACGGTAACCTTGATCTGACCAGGATATGTCAATTCATTTTCAATCTTGGTCTTGATCTCACGGGCAATGCGGACACAGTTGGCGTCATCAATCTTATCAGGCTGAACCATGACGCGGATTTCACGGCCGGCCTGTATAGCATAGCTCTTATCAATTCCTTCAAAGCTGTTGGCAATCTTCTCCAGATCTTCCAGCCGGTTGATATAGTTTTCCAAAGACTCATACCGGGCACCGGGTCTGGCCGCGCTGAGGGTATCAGCCGCCGCAACCAGGTTAGCAGTTACAGAAGTTGCTTCAACATCACCATGATGTGATTCAATGGCATTGATTACAACCGGATCCTCACCATGCTTCTTGGCAAATTTAGCGCCTAATTCAACATGGCTGCCTTCCTGCTCAAAGTCAATGGCCTTGCCAATATCATGGAGCAGACCGGCTCTTTTGGCCAGCGGCTGGTTCATGCCTAATTCGGCGGCCATAATGCCAGCCAGATTGGCCACTTCAATGCTGTGCATCAAAACATTCTGGCCATAGCTGTAACGGTATTTCAGACGGCCGATCATGGCCACTGTCTCGCGGTCCATTTTACCCAGGCCGAGATTAAACACTGCCTGCTCGCCGGCCTTCTGCATATCTTCATTTAATTCGCTGGTCATCTTATTGACTACTTCTTCAATGCGGCCCGGCTGAATGCGGCCGTCTTTGATAAGATGCTCCATCGTCTTGCGGGCAATCTCCCGGCGAATAGGATCAAAGCATGAAACCGTGATCGTTTCGGGAGTGTCATCAATAATCAGGTCAACACCCGTAGCCTGTTCAATGGCCCGGATATTGCGCCCTTCCCGGCCGATAATCCGGCCTTTCATTTCTTCATTAGGCAGGCTGATGACGGCGACATTGCGCTCAATGGTTTCCTCCTGGGAATACCGCTGAATCGCCGAGCCGATAATCTCACGCGATTTTTCCGAGGCCGTGGCCTTGGCTTCATCTTCCTGATCCTTAATATAGGCAGCCATTTCATTGGCCGTCTGCGTCTGGACAACCTGGAACAATTCCGACTTGGCGTCCTGCGCACTCATCTGAGCAATGCGCTCTAATTCTACAATCTGCTGATTGATCTTCGCTTGAAGATCAGCCTCTTTCGTATCCAAATCTGTCAGTTTTTGAGATGCTTTCTCGTTTTTTTCATCCAGCTGTTTTTCTTTGGTAGTAAGTTTTTCCTCTTTAAAACTAAGTGCATCTTCACGCCGCAGAATCTTGTTTTCAAGATCAGTGACTTCCTGACGATGCTTCTTAATTTCTTTTTCGGCGGCTAATTTCAGTTCATAAGCCTGATTTTTACCATCCAAAACAGCTTGCCGCTTTACATTATCGGCTTCGATTTGCGCTTCCTTGACAATTAAACCAGCTTTCTGCTGATTTTTATTCAAGCCAATCTTTGACACCAGAATCATAATCAGGATGCCAAGAATCACGCCTGCAGAAATGAATAAGAAGGAGTTTAGCGATACCACAAAAGGCATTTTGCTTTCCTCCATCCATATTTGGATCTATCTACCTGCTTATTTTAACATAAATTTCACATACGGCAACATAAATATGTTTATTCATGTCTGAACAGACCGGCCTAATAAAAGCGCCCGGTCAATTGACATGGGCGCTGGCCTGCTGTATTTAAGCCATCAGGCTTCTGTAGAATCGTTCGATTCAACCGGTTCAGCCGGTTCCAGATTGATCATTTTCTGGCGAATCTGCTGATCCAGAGTCTCAACTATTTCAGGATGCTGCTTGAGATAGTTGCGCAGATTTTCCTTGCCCTGGGCAACTTTTTCACCGCCATAGGAAAACCAGGCGCCGCTCTTCTGAATCAGATCATCCTCAATGGCCAGATCAATTATTTCTGACAGATGGGATATTCCTTCTCCGTACCGCATCTCAACAACCGCCAGCTTAAACGGCGGAGCAACTTTGTTTTTTACGATCTTGACGTTTACCTTATTGCCGATAACATCAGTCCCGTCCTTGATGGCTTCCCCTCTTCGGACTTCAACCCGGATGGTTGAATAGAACTTCAGGGCCCGGCCGCCGGTTGTTGTTTCCGGATTGCCGTACATAATACCGATTTTCTCACGCAGCTGGTTAATGAAAATAACCGTGCATTTGGTTCTGTTCATGATGCCGTTCATCTTGCGCATGGCTTTTGACATCAGCCGGGCCTGCAGTCCCATTGACGAATCAGACATTTCACCGTCTAATTCTGCCTGGGGAACAAGGGCCGCTACCGAATCGACGACAATCAGATCAATGGCTCCGGACCTGATCAGCATTTCACAGATCTCCAAAGCCTGCTCACCGCTGTCCGGCTGGGAAAGAATCAGATCATCGATATTAACTCCTAAAGCCTTGGCATACATGGGATCGATGGCATTTTCAGCATCAATGAATGCGGCTTTGCCGCCGGTTTTCTGGACCTGGGCAATGGCCTGCAGGGCTAAAGTAGTCTTGCCGCTGGATTCAGGGCCGTAAATCTCAACAATCCGGCCCCGCGGATAGCCGCCGACTCCCAGCGCTTTATCAATGGCCAGAGAACCGGAAGAAATAGCATCAACATCAACTTTGGCCCGCTGGCCCAGCCGCATTATCGAGCCTTTGCCGTATTGTTTCTCAATTTCCTTAAGTGTTTCAGCCAGGGCATCATTTTCATCTTTTTTTTCGACAGCCATAACCATTCCTCCTGTTAATTAAATAGTAAAGTCTAATCAGAATTCCCTTTTTCCAGCAGCAATAAATCATATAACCGATCAGCCGTCAGTTCGACAATCTGGTCACGCAGCTGGTTGCGGGGCAGATCAATCTGGTCACAGAAAGGATAAACCCGGTCCTTTATTGCGATGCAGGTATAGACCAGTCCGGCCGGCTTTCCTTCCATAGAAGTCGGTCCGGCATTGCCCGTAAATGAAACAGCTACATCGGCCATAAACATCTCTTTGACATGACAGGCCATTTCTTCAGCGCACTGCCGGCTGACAACGCCGTATTCATTGACAATCTGTTCATCGACGCCGACTATTTTTTCTTTAATTTCATTCTGATAGGAAACAACTCCGCCCATAAATACTTTTGAAACATGGGGCACTTCGGTCAGCCGGGCCATGAAAAGACCGCCGGTCAGACTTTCGCAGCTGGCAATTTTATAATTCAGAGCCAGCAGCAATTCAAACAGCTTCTGCATTTATTTGGACTCCCAGATGAAGTTTTTAACCTGCATGTAGTAGTCAACCCCGCCGATAGCACTGATAATCGTCGCAAACCAGAGTAATATTTCTGCCATCGGAATATGGAATAGTTCAAAAGGCAGGTTGTTCAGCAGCAGGAAAATGATGCAGAACATCTGGGAAGCAGTTTTAATCTTGCCCAGAATACCCGCTGACATAACTACACCCTTACCGCTGGAGATCATTCTGACGCCGTCAACAACGATATCCCGCCAGACCATGATAAGAACCGGAACAACCGAAATCGTATTGTCGGCCGCCAGCATGATGAACATGGTGGTTGTCAGGCATTTATCAGCGATCGGATCAATGAATTTGCCGAAAGTTGTGATCTGGTTGTTTTTGCGGGCCAGATAGCCATCCAGAAAATCCGACAGGGAAGCGGTCGCAAACAGGATGCAGACAATGATGTTTTCCAATGGCAGTGACACGGACTGAACGTAAAAAACCGGCATTGATATTCCCAACTGGGCATAAGGAAATATTTTGACCAGCACAATAATGGGGATAAGCACCAGTCTGAACAAAGATATACGGTTAGGTAGATTCATTTTATTCCTCCTGCTTCTTACTGATTATATCACCAAAGGCAGCTCTTTGGACCGTTCAAGGTAAAACCCTACCCTAAATAGAATACACCATCACTTGAATTAAATTCAATATGTTTTTCAAAAAAAAGTGCCGACAGGCACTTTATATATTCACGTCGCATAAGCCATGTTCTGTCCGCTTACGCGGGACAACCATTTATCTATGCTTGCGCATCTCCCTTACGCTTCAATTGGCCTTCGGGAGTTCCTCTACCAAATTTGAGTTTCTCGCTTGTGGGGTTTACCTCGTTCCACCTGTCAGCTTTCACTGACAGCTGCGTCACTGTGGCACCTTAGCGTCCTTTGCCCATGGCTTGCGCTTTAGGGGTCGGAACGGCCGTCAGAGCCTGGCCTTATTTATTAAACCAGCACAATCACTACCGGCATCGCAGCCGGTGCGAGCATGGACTTTCCTCTACTGAAATTAATCAGCAGCGGTTGTCGCGACGAAAATAACCTAATTTACTTCAGATGGGACAGCCTCTGCAGCATTTCCTGCTGCGAAATGCTGCCGTTAGCAGCTTTGGCACTGGCGGCATTGTCCTGGGCAATGCGCAGCCGGGCGTCTAATTCCAGCAGTTTGTTTTTCAGCTGGCTGTTGGCATTCTCATAGAAGCTGATCTTATCATTGAGCTGGCTGATCTGCCGCTGGAAAAACTGGTAATCATGAACAACAAAGTCCAGAAACCGGTCCACTTCCAGAGGCGAATAGCCTTTAAAATCAATATTGAACTCTTTGTTGATAATGGTATCGACATCTAAAAGTGTCTGTTTTTTATTGTCTGCCATTTTGTCTTCACCTTTTTTTCTGCCATTAATATAATAATATATTAAATGGCACACCCGCAACTCCTATTGCCGCCAAATAACGTGGTCGCGCTGCGGACCGTTGGAAATAACCGCAAACCGCCGGCCGATGGTTTTCTCCAGAAAGTCAATGTAATTGCGGCAGTTATCCGGCAGCTGTTCATATGAAGTAGCGCTGCTGATGTCACATTTCCAGCCCGGCAGAGTTACAAGCTCCGGCTGGCAGCGGTTGAGAATGGCCGTGTTGGGGAAATATTCATACCGTTTGCCGGTGGAAGGATCATTGTAAGCCACGCAGACCTGAATCTGGTCAAGATAGGACAGACAGTCGATATTGGTTAAAACCATATCGGTTGCCCCCTGCACCATGGCGCCATAGCTGGTAGCGACGCCGTCAAACCAGCCGACCCGCCGCGGCCGGCCCGTGGTAGCACCGTATTCACCTTTGTCGCCGCCATGATCGCGCAGCGCCTCGGCCTGGCTTCCGGCAAGTTCGGTAACAAAAGGACCGGCTCCGACACAGGAAGAATAAGCTTTGGTAACACAGTAAATCCGGTCGCACGGCTTGGAAAGCCCGGAGCCGACGGCTGCATAGCTGGCCGTTGTATTTGAACTTGTCGAATAAGGATAAATGCCCAGATCCGGATCCCGCAGAGCGCCTAACTGTCCTTCCATCAGGATGTTTTTTCCCTGCCGGTAAGCCGCATTGAGCAGCCGGACCGTATCTTTGACATAGGGTTTGATAAGCTCGAGATACTCGGCTAAAGTGCCCAGCAGCTCTTCTTTGACAATAGGCTTTTCATGATACAGATTCTCCAGCAGGGCGTTTTTCTGCGGCAGAATCAGGTCAAGTTTCTGGGACAGGGCATCGGGGTCAAAAAGTTCATTGACCTGAAAGCCGATCTTTAAAAACTTGTCCGAATAGAATGGTGCAATGCCGCTCTGGGTTGAACCGAAAGAAGCATTGCCCCTTCTGACTTCCTCTAAATGATCAAACTGCAGATGATAGGGCATCACAATCTGTGCCCGGTCGCTGACATAAAGCGGCGGCAGCTTGACACACTGCTTTTTGATGCCGTTGATTTCTTCAATCAGGGCCGGAATATTCAAAGCCACCCCGTTGCCCAGAACATTGACGGTTTTGGGATTAAAGATGCCGCTGGGCAGCATATGCAGGGCAAACCGGCCGTGCTCATTGATAATAGTATGACCGGCATTATGCCCGCCCTGAAAGCGAACGACAACATCCGCATCCTGGGCCAGCACATCGGTAATCTTGCCTTTGCCTTCATCGCCCCAGTTGCAGCCAACAATAGCTTTGATCATTTCAAACTCCTTTTTGTTATTTAGTTCAAATTGTCAACGTTATGATAGACTTCCTGGACATCATCGACATCATCCAGCAGATCCAGCAGTCTTTGAAACTGGGTCTTGGATTCATCGGCCGCCAGGTTGACATAATCCTGGGGAATGAGCCGCTGTTCCAGAATGGTGAAAGTCTGCTCGCCTAAGGCTGATTCTATGGCATCTTTGGCCTTATACAGATCCCGCGGATCAACGTATACGGTCATGACGCCGTCTTCACTGCTGTAATCCTTGACATCAACTTCACCCATCAGCAGGGCTTCCAGAATCTTATCTTCATCGCCCTGACACTGCAGGATGCCAAACGAATTGTAGGCATAGGACACACATCCGGCCTTGCCCAGGTTGAACCGGCTCTTGTTGAAGCAGTTTCTTACTTCCGCCAAAGCCCGGTTGGAATTATCCGACAGGCATTCAATCAGAATGGTCGAACCTTCCGGCCCGAAGCCTTCATACATTGTCTCAACATAAGCTTCGGCATTGCCGCCCTTGGCCTTTTCGATGTTGCGTTTGATGACATCGGTAGGAACCTGAGCCGCTTTGGCTTTTTCAATCATATGCTTGAGGTTGGAGTTCATTTCGGGATCGGGCACCCCGCCTCTGGCTGCCATATAGATTTCTTTGCCGTAGCGTGAATAAACTTTGGTCTTTGCAGCGGCCGTTTTGGCCATGGCGGCTGCTCTGACTTCATGTGCACGTCCCATATTTAATCGGACCTCCCTCTATTGCCCTGAATCAGGCTTATCTATTATAAACACATTATGACAGGCTGACAAATCATTTTGAATCGCGGATAACCGCCTTCAGCTGGTGTTTCAGCGCATCGATGATGGCATTGTGAACCGGCAGTATATCCTTTTCAGCCAATGTCGACTGGGCTGACTGGTATGTAATGCTGACGGCTACTGATTTTTCCAGCGGGCTGATGCCCAGACCCTGATAGACGTCGAAGATCTCGGTATTGACGACCAGCTTGCCGCCGGCCTTGCGGATAACGCTGATGATCTTTTCAGCGCTGACGCTGCGGCTGACTATCATGGCCACATCATAGCAGACGGCCGGATACTTGCTGACAGCCGTGTAGCGGACCCGCGCCGGCTTAGCAGCCATAATGGCGGTAAAATCGATTTCAGCCATTACCAGATCACTCAGATTATGCTGCTGGGCATAAATGGGATTGATGGTTCCGAATATGCCGACCGGCTTTTTATCAAGATTTACAATAGCATATTGATAAGGATGCAGCAGGCTGCGCGGCTTATCATCAGTGGTGAAAGAAAGCCTTTTTTCCTCATAGCCCAGTTTATCCATGATGGCGGTAAGATAGCCCTTCATGGCATAGAAGTCGTTGGACAGCACTTCCTTCTGCCAGCGGCTGACGGTTGTCTGCTTGGTCTGGACAAGGGCAATGCGCTTACTGGAATTATTATTATTGTCATAGACATTGGCCGTTTCGAAAATGGCGATGTCATTGATGAAATGAGCCTGGTTATAACTGACGACTTCCAGCAGCGAAGGCAGCAGTGAAGTGCGGTAGATCCGCCGCTGGTCAGAGGCCGGATTGGCAATCGTCACCGGGGTTCCGATTGAATATATCCCGGTTTCATCCGCGGTCTGGTTAGTCAAAGAATAAGTAACCACTTCATTAAAGCCCCAGCCGTTGAGCATCTGGCTGACTATCCGCAGCAAGCGGCCATCGGGGGCATAGGTAGCGGCCACGGTGGGCATTACCGGCAGTGAAGACACAATATTGTCATAGCCCTTCAGCCGGATGATCTCTTCAATCAGATCTTCCTGGATCCGGATATCCGTACGGTATGACGGGATGTCACATCTGACGGTCTGATCATCAGCGATAACCGGATTGAAATCAAGCTGTTTTAAAGGCTGGATTATTTCGGCCATGGAAAAATGAGTGGCCAGAACACTGTTGACCTTGGCCAGCTTTAAATCAATGCTCAAAGGCTGATAGCTGTTTGTTCCGGCAATAACGGTCTGCTCGATGCCTTCCGCGGCGGCCAGTTCGGTTAAAAGCTGGACAGAGCGCGCTACGGCCTTGACCGGCGCCAAAGGCTCGATGCCCTTTTCAAAATGCTGGCAGGCTTCGGTTTCAAGATTAAGCCGCCGGGCTGTTGACCGGATGGCCGAACTGCTGAAAGCCGCCGCTTCAATAATTATTCCGGTTGTCTTATCATCAATTTTTGAATCTTCACCGCCCATTATACCGGCAATGCCAATAGTCTGGCCCTGGGAGGTGATCATGATGTCCTGGGGCTGAATGTCATAAATCAGACCATCCAGGGCTTCGTACTTTTCACTAAGACCGTCAACAACGGTAATCTGGCGGGCCCTGATTTTATTGACATCGTAGAAATGCAGGGGCTGACCGGTTTCCATCATGACAAAGTTGGAAATATCGACAACATTGTTTATTACCTTGATGCCGACAGACTGCAGAGCCTGCTGCAGCCACAGCGGCGAAGGTCCGATTGTTACTTTGTTGATGACCTTGCCGTAGAAGACCGGACATTTAGCCGTTTCAGTGGTGACATTCAGGCTGGCCGGTATTTCATGGCTTTCAATATGATAGTCCGGCAGCTTGACCGGCTTATTAATGATGGCCCCTATCTCTTTTGCCATGGCCCACCAGCTCAGACAGTCGGCCCGGTTAGGTGTCAGGGCGACATCCAGGATGGTATCGTCAAGATTAAGATAGCCCAGGACATCCGTATTGCCGATGACCGCGTCATCCGGCAGCACTTCGATGCCATTCAGCTGCTGTTCCGTCAGCGTCTTTTTATCGACGCCCAGTTCAAACAGCGCACAGATCATACCGTCAGAATTCTGACCTCTGACAATGCCGCTTTTTATCTCGCCGTTAGGCAGCATACATCCCGGCAGGGCGACAATGACTTTCTGACCGGCGGCGACATTGGGGGCGCCGCAGACAATCTGAATGACTTTTTCCCCGGTGTTTACCTGGCAGACATGCAGATGGTCGCTGTCCGGATGAGCCGTGCATTCATTAACCTGGCCGATGACAAGCTTGCTTCCGCAGGCTGCCGGCAGGATATCTTCGACTTCAAAGCCGGCTGTCGTTAAAGCCTCAGCCAGCTTGGCAAGGGTATAATCGCTTAAATCAACATATTTGCCGAATTGTTTATAGCTAAGTTTCATTTTGTTACACCCCTTTCCTACTCAAATCTTTTGAATTCTTCCAAAAAGCGCAGATCATTGGTAAACAGATTGCGGATATCATCAATGCCGTATTTCAAAATGGCAACCCGTTCCACGCCGACGCCAAAGGCAAAACCGGTATAGATTTCCGGGTCAATTCCGGCCATCCGCAGGACGTCAGGATGAACCATGCCGCTGCCTAAGATCTCAATCCAGCCGGTTCCCTTGCAGACAGAGCAGCCCTTGCCGCCGCAGACATGACAGGAAACGTCAACTTCCTGACTGGGCTCGGTAAACGGGAAGTAACTCTGCCGCAGCCTGATCTGGCGCTGCTTGCCGAACATGGCCCGGGCCATTAATTCCAAGGTGCCCTTCAGATCAGCCATTGTTATGCCCTTTCCGACCACCAGTCCTTCTATCTGGGTGAACTCGTGGGAATGGGTGGCATCATCATCATCGCGCCGGTAGACCCGGCCCGGACAGACTACCTTAATCGGCAGCTGGTCGGCCAGATTCTCCAGACAGCGGGTCTGAATCGCGGTCGTCTGGGTGCGCAGCAGTCTTTCCACATCAACGTAAAAGGTATCCTGCATATCCCGGGCCGGATGATCCAGGGGTATATTGGCCCTTTCAAAGTTATATTTGTCATATTCAACTTCCGGGCCTTCGACAATGGAATAACCCATGCCATAGAAAATGTCCTCTAATTCGTTTTGAACAACTGTAAGAGGATGGAGAGTGCCGTAATGGACCTGCCGGCCCGGCAGTGAAATATCAATTTTCTGGTCGGCAATGGCTTTCTGCTTGGCCGCCAGCGCCAGCATGGCCAGCCGGTCATTGAGCTGCTGCTGCATATCATTTTTCAGGCCATTGACGGCCATGCCAAACTCCTTGCGCTGCTGGGGCTGCATATCCTTCATCTGCTGCATTAAGGCCGCCATTGCCCCTTTTTTGCCAAACATCTCAATCCGCAGTTTCTCAATGGCCGCCAGATCGACGGCCTTTTCAATGTCACTGCCGTATTCTTTTCTCAGTTTCTCCCAATCAGGCATCATAAATAGAATGCTCCTTTCACAAAAAAAAGCGTCAGTCTAAGGACGCTTTAAACGCGGTACCACCTTGGTTTGCACCGGTCTAATCGCCGGTACACTCTTAATTGCCCGTTAACGCCGCGGCTACGGAGGGGATTGGCCTCACTCGCAGAAGAATTCATAGGCTCCGCCCCGCCGGCTTTCACCCAAACCCCGGTTCGCTATCAGGCTGTCATCCTACCATGTTTCTGTTCTCTGTATTGCCATTATTCTAAACAAACCGGCATCATTTTTCAAGGTTAACCGCAATTTTACGGCATTTGCTCAGCTGACTGAAATCTGCTCCAGCAGTTTCCTGATTTCTTCCAGGGGCGCCAGCTGGTAGGCAATTCCAAGATAATACTTGGCGGACTCATATTTTTTGTCTTCCAGCATGATCTTGCCATAATGGTAGGCCTGCCTGACGACATCCGGATCGGCCCCGAACGGAAAGCCGTATTGGGCGGCCAGTTCAACCGCTTCTTTCTGCCCGGGTGCCTCGACTTTGGCCCCGGCCTTATCATCAATATAAGCCAGCTCGTTTAAAGCCTGCTTGGCCTGGTCATCATACTTCAGACTGAGAAGATAACATAGTTTGGCCACCGGCCATAATTGGCGTTCGATGAAAACAAAGCCGATATTGCGGTAGCAGCGGGCAACATCCCGGGGCCGGTAGGCCTTTTTAAACATATCAGCCGCCAGCTTATAAAACTCATCCAGCTGACCCGTAACTTTGAAAATTTCCATATATTCAAAATTCAGGTCAGGGCTGAGCGGATTCCAGCGCAGCCCCTTCTGCAGCGCCAGGGCCGCCTTGTCATATTCCTTCAGTTCCACCAGCAGACTGCCGTATTCCAGATAAAGAAGTTCAAAATGCAGACCGGTCGGCCGCTGCTGTTTTGTTGTATTGTTAAGTGAAGAATACAGGGCAACCTGAAAAGAATCACTGAAGTCATGATATTCACTGACTTGATCGTCCTCATAAAGTTTTTTTGATTCAATGTCGGCCAGCAGTTCTTCCAGCCGGCCGGCCGCTTTCATATAGTCTTTCTGTTTTATATCAGCCTGCACCTGCTTAATGACATCAACCGTATGCTGTTCTGTTTCTTTTCTTATAGTCTTAATTTCCTGTTGCGGTTCATCTGACTGCAGATCATCCAGCAGCCGGCTGCAGGCCCGCAGAATCAGCTTGCCATCTTTATGATTCTTATATTTCTCACTCTGCTCTAAAAGATACTTAATATCGGTTTCCCTGTCACCGGTCAGCCCGGCTTTAATCTGTTCCATGATGCTGTTTAAATCCATCTTTTTCTCCTCCCGTTTTAAGATTTAAAGACAGTAAAAAATGCGCAGACTGCTCATAAGATGATTCCTTCTTTATTTATAACGCATCACTTATTTCAGGCGCTTTGAATAGCGGAAATAATAGGCTGTTATGGCAGCGGCCACGGCTACATTGAGCGATTCAAAATTGTCCATTTCAATTTTGATCCGCTGATCGGCATCTGCCAGCAGCTTATCTGAAAGCCCGGTTCCTTCATTGCCAAACACAAGGGCATACTGATCAGGAATCTGGCTTTGCAGAAGCGGATCAGCCTGGTGCGGGGTAGTGGCAATGACAACTGTCCGGTTAGCCCTAAGGGCCGCCATCGTCTTTTCCATATCCTGTCTGATTAACGGGATACCAAAAAGAGCACCCTGACTGGCCGCAATCGTTTTTTCATTATAGACATCAGCACAGCCCTCATCCAGAAAGACGGCGTCATAGCCAAAGCCGACAGCCGTGCGGATGATTGTTCCGACATTGCCGGGATCCTGCACGTTTTCCAGAACAATGACCCGCTGGAAATTAATTTTGTCATACTCAGGCTGCCGGCAGATGGCCAGATAATCATTCAATGATACGTTGGTTGACAGCTTGCGCATAACGCTGTCACTGACAAACTGCGGGGTCAGTTTAAAGGGATTATCACAGCCCTGTCTTATTAATAAGGTATCGACCGCCTCAGCCTTGATGGCTTCGGTAATCAGGTGGGGCTGCTGGATGATAAACAGGCCGCTGTCACTGCGGCCCTTGCGCTGTTTCAGCCTGGCCCAGGCTTTAACCTTTGTATTGCTGACCGAATTGATCACTGTTTCCGCCATAGGCCGTCCCTTTTTTTCTGCCACTGCGCCAAGGCTTCGGCATTATAAGTCGGCGGATAGGTCAGATCATGGTTAAACAGATCCAGACAGTTCTGGTTGGCTTTGGCCAGCGCTTTGACGGTTTCATCTTCTTTGACACGGCCATCAAAGTTAAGGGCCGGAAAAGGAAGATAGGGATCAATAAGTCCGTTAAGGTAGCTTTCATCAACCAGCTGGTCAGCGGCCAGCTTGTTCCACTGCCCTTCGGTAAAATCAGCCGTCATCTTAAGCCACAGGCATAAGGCATCATGCTTACCGCCCTGAAAAGAAACGGCGTAGTAATCATGATCATAAGCGCTCAGATCGGCATGACTGCAGCTGTGCTTATTCAGACAGGCCGCCGCCGTTTTAAAACAGGTCAGAGCACTGCGCAGACCCGGACCGATGGACAGTCCGGCCAAAGGATCAGTCTGGCCACTGCAGCCGGCCAAAGTCATCAGGCCGTTTGAAGTAAGCTGACTGCAGGCTAAGCCGGCATAACTGTACTGAAGCAGGCTCTGGCCGAGCCGGCCGTCGATAAACGGTGTCCAGCTGATCTTGTCACTCTTGTCATAGTGGGCAATAAAGCCCTGCTCCCCGCCCCGGCTGCCATAATCAAGCAGCCACTGGCGGTGCGGAGTAAGCTTGTACACGGAACTATGATCGTTTCGGGGTGCCCCAATGCAGCGGTAGACATATTGCATTTCATTCAGGTTCAGTGGCGCGGCCAACAGCTTTTCTCCTGTTTTCAGCTGCCGGATTGCGCCCTTAAGACCGGAAGCGTCAATGACTAAATTGGCCGGATACCGAAAAACATCGGCATTCCGGTTGTAGGCTAAGATCATGCCGTTTTCATAGCCGGCGGCCGTAACGCCGTAATGAAACTTTACCCCGGCAGCATCAGCGTTTTGTCTGAGGAAACGCAGAAACTGGCGGTACGAAACCAGAACCGCACTCTTTCTGAACTGATAATAGTTCTCCCCAATGGCCATTCTAAAGGGATTGCCCAGCCGGACCAGCCAGCCGGCCGAAGAATCTTCACCGTAAAGGCCGGCCTGCTGCAGGGTTTCGGTTAAAACCGGCTCGTAGCATTCCGGCTGGTAATAATGGGCCGGAGCCTGCTCAACAACGGTGACATTATAGCCGTCCCGGGCCAGCTTATAAGCCAGAAAACAGCCGCTGATGCCGGCTCCGACGATAACCGCCTTATCCACAGCGGCTTCGTTAAGCTTGTTTCTGATCTGCTTTTTGGCATATTTATTGATTTGGCGGCCGGCGGCCTTTTCCACAATCGATATATATTTTTTCAGGGTCATTTAATTTCCTTTGCGCCGTCTCCGGCCTGGGCAATATAGAATTCTGCCTTGAGATTAAACTTTTCAAAATACTGCTGTCCCAATACGGTTATAAAGCTGGCCACGGCGTCATCATTGACCAGCGATACCGTACAGCCGCCAAAGCCGCCGCCGGTCATCCGGCTGCCGCTGACACCATTCATCATCCAGCCGCTCTGAGCCAGAAAATCCAGCTGCGGACAGGATACTTCATAATCATCCCGCAGCGAGATATGCGATTCATTCATCAGCTGGCCGAACCGGGCAAGATCATTATTCTTCAGGGCCTGATAAGCGCGGATGGTCCGCTGATTCTCATAGACAGCATGCCGGGCCCGCTTTCTTTCCGTTTCATCCCTGATCACAGCTTTGCAGGCTTCAAATTCAGTTTCATTTAAATCGCCCAGACTCTTAATGTCACAGACAGTCTGCAGCTGCTTCAAAGCATTTTCACACTGGCTGCGCCGCTGGTTGTAGGCTGAAGAAGCCAGGGAATGCTTGACATTGGTATTGGCAATGATGATTTTGGTGTGTTCAAAGTTCAGCGGAGCGTATTCATATTCACAGGTATTGGTATCCAGAAAAATAGCCTGGTCCGCTTTGCCGAAAGCCGAAGCAAACTGATCCATGATCCCACAGCGCACGTTAATATACTGGTTTTCGCAATACTGGCCGAATTGAGCCAGCTGCAGAGTTGTCAGGCTTAAGTTAAACAGTTTTGACAGGGCTAATCCCGTCATGACCTCCAGCGCGGCTGATGAAGACAGCCCGCAGCCAACCGGCAGATGACTGTATACCAGCATATCCAGACCCCGGCTGATGTTATATCCCTTCTGCTGCAGCGTCCAGATCATGCCCTGGGGATAATTGCTCCAGCCGCCGGTGCGGCTGTCCAGCAGGGAATTCAGATTGCTTTCAACAATTCCGGTCTGCGGATAACTGAGCGAATAGAAGCGCAGCTGATTATCGTCTCTTAAGCGGAAAGCCCCGAAAATGCCAAGGGTAAGGGCACAGGGCAGCACATGACCGCCATTATAATCAGTATGCTCACCGATAAGATTAACCCTTCCCGGGGCATAAAAAACGGCAATATCGCTGTTATTATCTTTAAATATCTTGATAAACTCTTCACGCATACCCTTATTATCCATAGTGGTACCTCATAATTTACTTCAGTATAAATTATCCGCATCTAAAAGTAAAACAGGAGCCGTTTTGAACCGGCTCCCGTCTGTATGACTACAATTGATGTGAGACCAAGAAAGGGTTGAAGAAAGGCAGGATTCT
>CAYTET010000034.1:0-21765 GCA_964436975.1 uncultured Erysipelotrichaceae bacterium | reverse complement strand
TCTAGTCCCTTTTGCCTATCCTGTTTATGTTGTCTACTTTTTATGCTAACTCCATAGACAATCCCCAAGACAATGTCCAGGCTGTTCGCCAACTTTTACCATACGATAATTCATTCCCACACCATATGCATGACTAAAAGCCGTACAATCCAAAACTGATGCGGCCTTTTTATTCTTGAGCTTAACCTGGCCTGCCTGGGCTTCGCTTGACGCTTACTTAATAACACTGTTTCTCTGATAATAAAAATCACATTGCAGCTTTCTCTATTGTCTTCATTTTAGTCAATATGCAGACATTAGGACAATTATTGAATATAAAAAACTGTATAAACCATTGGCAGTTGCCTAGGTTTATACAGCCTCTCTGATTAAACTATTTAACTATTTCCACTTTATCAAACAGAATATTAGCGCCCTCTTTTTTGAAAGTAAACTTATAAGTATTTAATTTGTCCTTGTACTAATCAGCATTAATCGCATCATAATCCTTGAGCTCACTTTCCATTGTGGTTTGATCAATGGCTTTTGAATAGATCTTATTCTTGTGCCCTTTATCGCTGTATATAACGAATTCCGAATCAAGGGAATAATAACCCGATTTCATATATACATAGATATCTTCACTATTTACCTCTGTTTTATCATAAAACACAGTTTTACTATCATAATTTGGTCCTTCTGACCCATAGGGAATTGCCGTAATTCTATAATCACCCTTATTGAAATCTGTATTGTTTGTATATTCTATTCTATATGGGGGATTATCCGTATTTGCGCTGGAATAATCGGTGATTCCCGGATCAACAAAACATTTTTTCAAGCTGTTATCTACTGCTGCTTTTGTTATTGAAATACAATAATCATCTGATGAAGAATATGAATTAGTATTAATTTCAATACCCGTTTCATTCAAATTATCGATAATCTTTTTAATAGATAATTGCAGTTTTGAAGAATCAGTTAATGTAATAACATTATTCTCATTGAGGCCATCCTGAAGTATGTAATAGCGCGCGTTTTTTGAAAATTCCAAAGCATATGTTTTATCAGCTTCCGTAATCACTATTTCATTATTATCACCGCCATTATCTTTCATAAAAAACCTCTCATACACAATGTACCCTACACTCCCTAAAAGTGCTATTGCCAATAAAACAATTATAACTAATGATCCCGTACTCTTTTTCTCTTTAGTTTCCATTTTACACTACCTTTCTATACTACCTGTAACTACATGATATCATATTTTTAGTTTTTCTCATCCCCTTATAATAGCAGGCCATTGACAAAGCACTAACAGCATCTGCAGCAAAATCTTCCATCCAGCCATCAAATTCAATTGGCTGAACCGGTTAACTGCAGCAATCTGAAGGAAATGATAAGAAATTAATTTAAGTACGTTACCTTTTCGGCAATACCATAAGGATTTACTGTCACTGTCAGTATCATCGCCATCGGCGTAAGACAATAACTGGTTCAGCGATTTGTCTCTGTTTAAGGCTACCAGTATTTTTGACGTAAATGAAATTAGATTTGGTTCTGTTAACCAATCATGTATTTGTATCAAAGGCTCTTATTATATAAGTGCAAAACGATGCTGGCCTTACAAAAAGAAAAATCCTCCAAGTCAAGCATCATCAGACCATCAGGAGGATTTGTTTGAAACAGCAATATGAACCTATATTAATCAGGGCAAGAAACATAAAGATCATTTTAATCCGAAAAGTGACACAGCCATCATACTGATTGGCCGAGACAAGTCAGACAGCATAACGATAACGTTCCGGATTTTGGGCCTTTCAACACTGTATTCTGATTGTTTTATTCAGGCCGCATGTACATAAATGCTTGTATGTGACTCTATTTCGATATAAGCGTTCGCGATATTGTGCTGCCTTTCTTTGATGAACTACCTAACCCAATATAATTCAGTCAATAACAGCATATCGTAATAAACCACAAATCAACAAGTTGTTGGAAACTTTGCACATTGTCTGCTGCACATACTATACAATTTACATTTCTGCGCAATACAGTATGGACTTTTGATAATTTGTGCTTGTATGTCTGACTGAGCTCAGTTATTTATCAGTTGTATTTGTAGAAGCCTTCGCCAGCTGATTTGCCACATTTGCCCGCATCGATATATTCCTTCAGCATTTTAGCAATGCCTTTAAAGTTATACGGTGCAATGAAACTGGGGATTTTTACATAATTGAGTACGATATTGTAAGCCGTGGTCAAGCCAACCGTGTCCAAAATCGCAAACGGCCCTTTAGGAGCACCGGTTCCTATCGTCCATGCCTTGTCGATGCTGGCCGGATCAGAGATGCCGTTAACATAAAGATCCATACCTGAGAACAGAAACGGCACGAGCATCGAGTTCAGAAGGTAACCGGCTTTTTCTTTATGCACGGGCAATGGAATCATGCGGATTTTCTCGGCAAAAGCGACGATTTCATCAAAATGCTCAGGCGCTGTCTTATCCTGCACCATAATCTCCGCAATGTTGTTCACCCATATTGTGTTAGCAAAATGCATTGCCAGAAAGCGATCGGGACGACCGGTGAACTTGGCTAGTTTAGACGGCAGAAACGTCGATGAATTAGTGACAACGACCGTGCGCTGCGGCAATAGCGGCGCCATGGTTTTATAAAAAGCTTCCTTCTGCTCCATGTTTTCAGCCATCGACTCAATGACTAAATCAGCATCAGCAACGGCTTTTGCCATATCAAGTTCCAGCTTAATGCCGCTATAAGCCTCCTGAACATGCTTAAGGCACTTCTGCTCGTCAAAGTTTTCGTCGGAGATGCCGCGCGCCCAGACTGACAGCGTTTTGCCATCCGGCTTTGCCATCGCATTGATGGTCTTGATATATTCATCTTTCAAATGATCCAGTTTTGGCTGCGCTCTGGTGATACTGCCAGGACTGCGCATCCAGATTGTTACATCACAGCCGCAGTACGCTGCCTGAAAAGCAATCTGACTTCCCAGCACACCGCCGCCAATAACAGTCACTTTATTGATATCCATTTCTCTGTCCTCCCTGCCCGCAGAATAGCGGATTTTGGATGCAGCATTTACGGCTGAGCGCCGTTTCACCGACATCCAGTATTTAGTTTAACGCATATGGCAAGGTGTAGGCAATCTATTTGACCATTTTTTCACAATTAATTTGAGAATCACTGTTTCTTCCTCTTTTTTTTCTAACATTTACCACACAATGCGCACAAAAAAGTAAATCATCTGTTTTTTTACGATGATTTTTAATACTGCATATCACGCTGTGTTAGTTGAGGTTAACACTTATAAAACATATGAGCTCTTTTGTCCCGGCCCATATCATTGCATATAAAGACTCTATGGATGCCAGCAGATGCCTGCCTTTTCAGCAATCAGCTTATTTCAATTCCGGCCGCCCGGAATTTTTCCTTAAAGCCAATCCGGTCCGGGCAGTAAACCGGCAGCTGATAGATATCGTGACCGGAGAAATCATTTCCTTCAATAAGGCAGGCTCTATCTTCACCGTCACAGATATCCCAGCCTATATAACCAACTTCAGGCAGCCTCTGGGCCGCCTGCTGGCCAAGCTGACAGATCCGGTCCCAATGGGGAATGCGCAGACCGACAATCGGCTCATCAGTATCAGGGTGACGGATATACGTTTTGCCGCCCTTCTGAATAGCCGGATAGCGGATAACACCGTCTTTTTCATCAATCGGGGCCATCAGTCCGTCATGATTAAAATTATCAACTACATTATCACCCGTGCCGATTCGCAGATAGGCCACCAGTACTTTGCCTTTAAAGGTGACCAGCCGGATATCGTTGACACTCTGCGGATGCAGTTTATTGAGCGTCGCGCACTGCTTCAGAACACTTTCAGCCAGCAGCGGGCCCTTGGCAGTAATCCGCTGGTATATTTCTTCCCGATTGCCCTTCAGCTCGATCCGGGCCACATCCTGACCGTGAGTTCCGACAATCGGCTTGATGACTATCTGGGCATCATCCTTGAAGACCTCGGCGAATTCGGCATAGTTAGTGCCATCAATCTTCAGCCAGTGCCGGCCCAGCAAGTCATTGAACTTTTCATACAGCAGATCCTTATTATCCAGCCATTTAACCTGCGAACGGTCATTGTACTTAGCCACGATGGCATTGTTTATTCCCCGGGTAATCATGGAAGCCCGCTGGGTATTATTCATGTCATACATTTCCAGATACATGTAATCATTATAGCCGGCCTGATATTTAAGCCCGCAGTACACCATATCATTGAACAGCCAGATCCGGCTGCGTCCGGTGGTCTCATGCAGTTGATCTACAACCTGCTTGAAATGATGATAATCAATATGCTCAATCAGTTTCAGCAATTGTCTGTCCACGCTCATCATCTTTTCCCCCCGACGCTAAATAATTGAGTTTATTTTATCATCTGAAAAGCCGGCTTTCCAACCGGCTTGTTCAATTCATAAAACTTTCATTTTTTCTTCACCGGATGTTCAAACTGTGCCCAGAAGCAATTATCACAATCCCCGCCGCAGCCAATATAGCGGCCCTTTTTATGCTGGTTGAACAGCCAGATCAGACAAAGAACAAAGGCTGTGGCGATAACAAGGATCAGCAGCCAGTCCAGCGGTTTCATACCAGCAGAGCCAGCCGGTAGACAATGAAGCTGACTATCCAGGCAATCACACACTGGCTCACTACCATCAGGCCAGCCTTGGAGGAACTCTTCAGTTCGTTGCGGATAGCTCCGACAGCCGCCACGCAGGGTGTATACAGCAGCGTGAAGGTCAGAAAACTGATGGCTGATGCCGGGGTAAAGAAAGCTGTCAGGGATGCAGCCAGATTAGCCGAAGTGGTATTAAGCAGCACAATCAGCGTGCTGACAACCGCCTCCTTGGCCGCAAATCCGCTGATAAGAGCCGTTACCGGCCGCCAGTCACCAAAGCCTAAAGGTGCAAACAGCGGCGATAAGAAGCGGCCCATCATAGCCAGAAGCGACTGTGAACTGTCGGTCACCACATTCAGATGCAGATCCAGCGTCTGTAAAAACCAGATGATGATGGTTGCCACAAAGATGATAGTGAAAGCCCGCTGCAGAAAATCCTTGGCTTTATCCCACATCAGCAGTACAACACTTTTCGGCGAAGGCAGCCGGTAATTGGGCAGTTCCATGACAAAGGGAACCGGATTGCCGGAGAAAACCGTTTTCTTCATTACCAGAGCGCACAGCACCCCGACCAGCATTCCGCCAAAATAAAGGATGACCATTACCAGGGCGCTATGACCTGGAAAGAAAGCCAGGGCAAAGACCGAATAAATGGGAATCTTTGCCGAGCAGCTCATAAACGGAGTAAGCATGATAGTCATCTTGCGGTCCCGCTCCGAAGGCAGGGTCCGCGTTGACATAATCGCCGGCACCGAACAGCCAAAGCCGATCAGCATCGGCACAAAGCTTTTGCCGGACAGCCCGATATGACGCAGCAGACGGTCCATGATGAACGCCACCCTGGCCATATAGCCGGTATCCTCCAGAATGGACAGGAAGAAGAACAGAACAACGATGACCGGCAGAAAACTAAGAACCGAGCCGACCCCGGCAAAAATGCCGTCAATTATCAGTGAATGCACCAGCGGATTGATGCCGTAAGCCGTCAGTCCCTGGTCAGCCAGATTGGTCAGCCATCCGATGCCGGAGGCCAGTAGATTGCTTAAGCCTGATCCGATGACACCGAAAGTCAGCCAGAATACCAGCGCCATGATGGCCACAAAAAGCGGCAGCGCCAGATATTTATTGGTCAGAATCTTATCTATATTTTCACTGCGGGTGCGTTCCTTGCTGATTTCACCTTTTTTAACGCTTTCCGCACACACCTTCTCAATAAACTCATATCTCATATTGGCAATAGCGGCATCCCGGTCCAAATGACCCTCGTGCTCCATTTCCACTATGGAGTGCTCAATCAGTTCAATTTCATTTTCATCAATCTGCAGCCGGCTGATAAAGTCCTTATCCCCCTGGATTACCTGCATGGCGCAGAACCGGGGAGCGATATTGAGCCGCTGGGCATGGTCTTCAATGACATGACTGACCGCATGGATACAGCGATGCACCGGTCCCGGAGCGCAGAAATCATAAACCTTGGGGTACTGCTTTTCCGAAGCGGTCTTTATCATAGCGTCAATTAAATCAGTGATGCCTTCGTCCTTGGCCGCCGAGATGGGAATGACGGGAATGCCGAGAGCCTCGGACATCTTCTCGATATCGATGGTGCCGCCATTATTGCGGACCTCATCCATCATATTGAGAGCCAGCACCATCGGCATGTGCAGTTCCAGCAGCTGCAGGGTCAGATACAGGTTTCTTTCAATGTTGGTGGCATCAACAATATTAATGATGCCATCCGGTTTCTGCTGCAGGATGAACTGCCTGGTCACAATCTCTTCTTCCGAATAAGGCCGGATTGAGTAGATTCCCGGCAGATCCACAACCTGGCAGTCCTTGCTGCCCTTGACTGTCCCGGTTTTCTGATCAACGGTAACGCCAGGGAAATTTCCAACATGCTGGTTAGAACCTGTAAGCTGGTTAAAAAGCGTTGTCATTTTTTCTTCCCCGCTTTCCGTTTAGCGGCCAGATGTTTGGCTGTTTCCTTCTCAAAGTCTTTAACGCCGACATTTTCACCCTGCTTCATGATTTCAATCAGTTTGGCATCATCGATGCGCAAAGTCAGTTCATAACCCCTGATCCGCAATTCCAGCGGATCGCCCATCGGCGCTATCTTGACCACTGTTACAGCTGTATGGGGAATAATTCCCATGTCCAGCAGCCGGCATCGCAGTGCACCCTGTCCGCCGACTTTGGTAATAACCGCCGTCTGGCCGACGGGCAGCTGGTTTAATGTTGTCATGCTGCCACCCCTTCCTGTCGCAAAGTTAGTATACGCTAACTATGCCTCGTTGGCAACCTCCTTTCACCGCTTCCGCTCCGCAGCGGCAAAGCCAAAAAAAAGGAAGATTTGCTCTTCCCTTTTGTTATCATTGCTCGGACGGCTTTTCAAATACAGCTGCTACTTTCTCCAAAAGCTGGCGGATCGGCAGATGCTGCGGGCAGGACTGCTCACAGAGACCGCAGTGCAGACAGCTGGAAGCTTTGCCCTTTGCGGCGGTCAGCTTCTGATAATAGAGCACGCTGTTCCAGTCATCATACTGCTTTTTGGTGTTGTAGCAGGTAAACAGATCCGGAATCAAAATACTCTGCGGGCAGTTGGCGGTGCAGTAGCGACAGCCGGTGCAGGGAATATCACCCTGACTCTGCAGTACGGTTGTGACCTTGCTGACGGCCTGCTGTTCAGCCGCGTCAAGCGGCTTGAAATCCTTCATGAAACTCAGGTTGTCCTGCATCTGTTCAATACTTGACATGCCGGAAAGAACCATAAATACATGCGGGAAACTGGCCGCAAAACGAATTGCGTAAGAGGCATTTGAACCGCCCTTGAGATCATCAAAAATCTGCTGGGCCGCCGGCGGCAGCTGAATAAGTTTGCCTCCCTTGCATGGTTCCATGACAATTACTTTCTTATTATGCCGGACGCAGACCTCATAGCACTTCCGGCTCTGCACTGAAGCAGAATCACAGTCGATGTAATTGAACTGCAACTGCACCACTTCCACTTCCGGATGATCATTCAGTATTCTTTCCAGCATTTCAGCATTGTCATGAAAAGAGAAGCCGACATGTTGTATCTTGCCTTCAGCCTTGAGCTGCTGGGCAATTTCATAGGCATGGCATTGCTGGAAATGATCATAATTGGAAGCCATCTGGCAGTGCATCAGATAGTAATCAAAATAATCTACGCCGCAGACAGCCAGCTGTGACTCAAAAAACGGCCGGATATCAGCTTCGGTCTTGAAGTAATCATCCGTCAGTTTATCCGTCAGACTGTAGGCTGTCCGGGGGTAGCGGCTGGTCAAAGCCGCCTTGACCGCCTGTTCGCTTTTGCCGTCAATATAGCCGTGAGCGGTATCAAAATAGGTAAATCCATGGGCTAAAAACTCGTCTACCATCTTTTTGACCTGTTCGATGTCAACTTCACCGTCCATTTTATTGTCAATCATCGGCAGGCGCATTAAACCAAAACCAAAGTTTTTCATTTTTCAAAAGTCCTTTCGGCTTATCCTGCTCTTATTTTAACGTATATATGGTCTGACTGCACCATTTTGCATAAAAAAGAGACGGACTGACCGCCTCTTCGAATAAACCTTGATAACTGCTTATTTGGCTTTCTCCGCTGTGCCTTTATCTTCTATGGTAGCGGCTGCCGCCAGACGGCGGGACTTGGCTTCAACCTTGCCGCGGGTGACGTCGATGACGACGGCCACAATGATGACAAGGCCGATAACAATGTACTGAACATCGTTGGAAGTGCCCATCAGATTCAAGCCGTTGCGGATTGTTCCAATCAGCAGAGCTCCGATTAAAGTACCCCAGATCGTGCCTTTGCCTCCGGAGAAGGAAGCACCGCCGATAATGCATGATGCAATGGCATCGGTATCAAACTGCAGACCGGCATTGGCATTGGCAGTAGCGATACGGCCGACCAGCATGACGCCGGCTAATCCGCACATAAAGCCTGACAGGGTATACACGAAAGTCAGCACATCCTTGGAGCGGATTCCTGACAGCCTGGCTGCTTCGGCATTGCCGCCGACACAGTAGATCTGCCGGCCCAAAGCCGTCTTGTTAAGAAAGATGCTGAACAGGAAGTAGACAATCAGAACAAAGATGAAGCTTACCGGAAAGCCGCCGATAGTGGCAGAGCCCAGATACATAACACTGTCAACACCTTTGTTGATAAAGCCAATGGTCGTTGAGCCGGTAATTACCAGGGCAATACCCAGATAGACGTTTTTCATGCCCAGGGTAACGACATAGGGATGCGGCAGATCAAGCCGCGTGAACAGTGTTCCGTTGACAAATCCGCATAGCGTGCCGACCGCCACACCGGCTACAATCAGGATAACCGGATTGGTGATGCCAAAATTCTGCAGCAGCACGCCGATGACACAGGTCGCCAGACAGGAACTGGTTCCGACCGACAGTTCAATGCCGCCGGTAATAAGGACCACCAGCATACCGGCCGCAATAAGACAGTTGACAGCGGTCTGCTTGAGAATGTTCATCTGATTGCCGAAAATCAAAAACTTTTCCGGCATGGTGATGCTAAACGCAATATACAGGATAATCAAGCCAATCAGCGGTCCCAGTTTCAGCAGGAAACTGGCGATTTTATTACCTAATCTTCCTTTTCCTTTTTCGTTCTTTTTCATTGTAACTGGCCTCCCCAAGCGGCTTTCATAATCGCTTCGGAGTTGAAATTCTTCGAATCGCGGTCTATTTCAGCCATTATTTTACCTTCCCGCATCACGATGACCCGATCACTCATTGCCAGAACTTCCGGCAATTCCGATGAAACCATGATGACGCATTTTCCTTGTGTAACCAACTGGTTCATGACATTGTAGACTTCAATTTTAGCGCCGACATCAATGCCGCGGGTCGGCTCGTCAAAAATAAAGATATCACTGTCGGAGTTCATCCATTTTCCTATAACTACTTTCTGCTGATTGCCGCCGGACAGCTGGGCAGTAACCTCATTGATTGAAGGTGTCTTGATGGACAATGATTTGACATTATCCTGACAGGTCTTTTCAATGCGTGGCTTGTCAAGCATGCCATTGTTGCTGAAGCCCCTGATATTGGATAGGATCAGGTTGGTCTTGACGGCTTCCGACAGGACCAGGCCCTGGCCTTTGCGGTCTTCCGTCAGAAAGGCAATCCGGTGTTTTATGGCATCCTTGGGACTGCGGATATTTACTTTTTTACCCATGACATAAATATCGCCCGAGTCCTTCGGATCAGCCCCGAAAATGGCTCTCATCGTTTCCGTGCGGCCGGCCCCAACCAGTCCGGCAAAAGTCAGAATCTGACCGCCGTAGGCTTCAAAGCAGACATCCTTGATGACACTGGCACTCTGCAGATGCTCCACCTTTAAGAAGCATTCGCCCTTAGTGCCGAATTCTTTGGGGAACAGGTCGGTCAGCGTGCGGCCAACCATTGCTTCAATCAGCTGGTCTTCCGTCATGTCGGCAACGTCAGCCGTCAGAATATGCTCGCCGTCACGCATAACCGTCACGGTATCGCACAGTTCAAACAGTTCCTCCAGTTTATGTGAAACGAACAGGATGGCAATGCCCTTTTCCTTAAGCTGGCGGACCGTGGTCATCAGCTGTTCAATTTCTGTCTTGCCCAATGATGATGTCGGCTCATCCATGATGATAAGCTTGGCATCCAAAGACACAGCTCTGGCAATCTCGACCATCTGCAGCAGTCCCATGCCCAGCTGGTAACAGGGCGTCTTGGGATTGATCTCCGGATGACCCAGCATTGTCAGAACGCGTTTGGATTCGGCATCCATTTTATCGTAATCCAGCAGGCCGTTCTTCTTTTTGATGGAACGGCCGATGAAAATATTATCTGTAACCGACAGAAGCTTGACGATATTCAGCTCCTGGTAAACACAGGCGATACCAGCTTCCCTGGCCTGGACAGGATTTCTGAAAACAAGCGGTTTTCCTTCAACAATTATCTGACCGTCTTCAGGCTGGTGAACACCGGTCATGACCTTTATCAAAGTTGATTTTCCCCGATCAAGCCGTGGATTTCACCCGGCTTGATCTGCAGTGACATATTGTTCAGTGCAACAACACCGGGGAACACCTTAGTGATGTTTTTTAGTTCTACCACATATTCACTCATATTGTGACTTACCTCACATATAGGTTGTCTGGAGATGCCAGCGGCACCTCCAGACAGGATCATCATGATAAATTATTGTTACTTAACTAATGATTAGCCGAGCATGCTGGTCAGACTGTCAAGATACTCCTGGCCATTATCCTTGGTGATAAGCTTGGCATCAACTTTGATAATCTTATCAACTGTTTTGCCTTCGGAAGCTTCTAAAGCCTTCTGAACAGCGGTATAGCCCATCATATAAGGCTGCTGGGCAATGGTGGCTTCCAGATCGCCTGACAGAATCAGGTCAACCGCGGACTTGTTGCCATCAAAACCGATAATGCGGATGTTGGTGACGCCGGCTTCCTGGCAGGCATTCATCGCACCGATGGCCGTGTCATCATTGTGGCACAGAACAGCGGTAATCTGGTTGGGGAAACGGCTCAATAAGGATTCCATAGTGGATTTGGCACCTTCAGTGGTGTTGTTTCCAGACTGCTCAGCCAGAATTTCGATGCCGGCAGATTTCAGGGAATTCTCATAGCCGGTCCGGCGGGCATTAGAAGTTGAATCGCCTTCCTGACCGTAAATGATAACGGCTTTGCCAGTAGGATCAACAGAGGCAATGTACTGTCCGCCTAAAGCAGCGGCATCTTCGTTGCCGGTGCCGACGAAGGCAGTCTTTGAATCCAGATTGGCATCTGTATCAACAAAGACAACCGGTACGGTCGCCTTGGCTAAAGCAGCTGCAGCGGCATCACCGTCATTAGGAGCACAGACGATAGCGACAATTTTCTGTCCTAACTGCTCTTCAATCATCGTAACCTGACCGGCAATATCACTTTCAGCACCCGGGCCGACAACAGTGACATTGATATCGAGGTCTTTGGCAGCGGCATCGCAGCCGGCCTTGACATAGTTCCAGTATTCACTGGACAGCGTCTTCAATACAACAGCGACTGTTTTCTTTGTCGTTGTGCCGCCGGTGCTACCGCAGGCGGTGAAGGTAAAGCATAAAACCAATACCATCAAAAGCGAAAACAATTTTTTCATACATGTCCCTTTCTTGTTTACTGATTGAATCAGTATATGTTTACTTTAGCTGATGTAACCGCTTTCGTCAACGATATTTGAATGCGCTTACAGCAAGCCAAAACAGTCGAACAGGCTACACAAACAGACGAAAAGCGCCGATAAAACAAGCGTTTTTTTAATCTTTTTCGAGTGCGGAAAAGACCTGTTAATTGTGTAGTTTCTGTGAAACTTTCGACATTTTTAACAAGTTTTTAAGCCTCTTTCCATTAAAAACCGCCAGTCACACAGACCGGCGGCAGCGTAATACTGATATGTTCTTATTTCTGTCTAAGCCGGCTGGCCAGCATTTTCTTGTAGCCCGCCTGGTCAATAGCGGTAACCAGAACAGCATTCAGACCGGGAATCGGATTGGCTATGGCTAAAGTTTCCTGGGGATTATAGAAGACAACCTGGCCGTAGCAGGGTCCTTCCGTCAGACAGCAGACCGCATAGACATCCGCTTCTGCCGCTATAACGGCCTCATCAAGGGCGCAGGCCATGGCGACAGCATCAGGCAGATCAATCATGACCTTATGCCATTTGACATCATTGTAGGCCAGCAGTTTGGAGTTGGAGGCAATCGCAAAGGCTCCGATCGGGCCATAGTTTTTTATCTCATCGATATCCTGCTGATTCCAGGCCGCTGAAAGACAGATATCAAAGCCGGCAATTGTCAGCGGGATCCCGCTGTTTAAAAGGATGCTGTAGCTTTCCGGATCGGCATAAACATTGAATTCAGCCACCGGGGTGGTATTCCCCGGACCCAGTCCGGATGTTCCCATCGTATAAATCCGCTTGACTCTGGACATAGCGGGGCGGTCTGTCAGAATAGCCAGGGCAATGTTGGTAGCCGGTCCCAGGGCCACGATTTCAACATCATCATACTGCCGGACGGTTTCCAGAATGTAGTCAACAGCTGTCTTTTCTTGAGCCCGGGCCTGCGGATGAATCAGATCCAGATCACCCATGCCATCCTGACCGTGAACATTCACGGCTGTTATCGGCCGGCGGACCAGCGGCCGGTCGGCTCCCGGATAAACCGGGGTTGATTTCCCCGCCACCTGAATTGTCATCAGGGCATTGGCCGTGGCCTGGGCAAGACCGATATTGCCGGCAACAGAAGTAATGCCCAATACATCAATATCATCATCCTGCAGAGCCATCAGCAGGGCGACGGCATCATCAGAGCCGGCATCAGTATCAATAATAAAATGACGCATTTCTATATTTCTCCTTTTCTTACACTATAGTGTTGAAACAATTTTAGTATGGCTGCCCTTGGCATACCAGAGTGGCTTTTTCTGGCTGAACAGATAGGCAAACATCACAAAGGCAAAATACAGTATCACCGCAAAACAGACGATATTGATTACCCGGGCGACGGCTGTGCTGTTTTTAAAAAGCAAGTCAGTCAGATCCGTAAAATAATTCAGCCCGTAAAAAGGAGCCCACAGCAGCAGATAGCGCAGCATTATTCTAGTTGGTTTAGCCGTAGTCCCATCCTCCGCAACGGTTTTCAGATGGCAGTAATGCTTGCCCGGAGTGTAGCCGCGGCCCAGCAGGGTCAGCAGCATGATAAACGGAAAGAACAGTCCGGTTACATTGTAACTGCTGTCAGGCCAGATCATATAAAACACTATCATGCCGATGGCATCCAGAATCAGATACAGGCAGAAATCCAGAAAAACCGATGCCAGAATCCGGATGGGAGTGACTTTGACACTGCCGCTGACCGCCTTTTCATCAATGGCCTGTCTCTTGGGCAGGATAAACAGCATAGCCGGTGCGATGGTATAGCCGATAAAGCCGCCCAGCGTATTAGTCATAAGGTCATTGACATCAAAAGTCCGGTAAGCCCCCGGGTAGATCCAGTACAGACCGGTCAGCTGGGTGAGTTCGAAAAACAGGCTCAGACAGAAAGTCAGCAGGATGGTTTTGATCTTTGAGCATTTGAAGTAATAGCGCATATAAACGCCAAACGGAATCGTCAGAATCACATTGAACAGTGTCTGCAGCACTGTCGAACTGGTCAGAAAAGCCTTGATGGATGATAATGACAAAGCAAACCCGTGCTTGGCAAAATACTTGGCCATATTGGCAAAGGGCACGATTTCAAAGTGGCTGGCCGTATTGAAGATGCTGGGATCAGAGCGATCCGGAAGCGGCAGAATAACCAGAAAATAAGCCGTCATCAGATAAAAGATAAAAGAATACACAATCAGGACACGCTGCCAGGGAATCGAGCCGTAGCGGTGATACTGGCTCAGCACAAAGGGAACGGTCAGCAGGGCTGCGATAAACGGAAAGAAAACCGCCGCCATCTTAATAGGTTCTAAATAGGCACTCATTTTTCACCTTCGGCCGGCCGCTTTTTACCGCCGGTCTTTTTCTGCAGGTGGGCGTCAAACCAGCCGGTTATCTCTTCCAGCCGGCGGACGCGGTGAACCGGAGCGCCGGAACGGGAAAGCTCATGATTTTCACCCTTAAAAATAACCATTCGGGCTTCTATCTCATTTTCCAGCAGGGCCTGCAGCATCTGGCTGCCCTCGCTAAGCGGGCAGCGGTAATCCTGGTCGCTGTGAATAAACAGGGTCGGCGTCTTGGCATTCTTCGCATAAGCCAAAGGCGAATGATGCCAGACCTTGGCCAGGTTGGTATTGATGTCAGCGCCGTTTTGGTCAGGACCGAACCACGGTCCGATATCAGAGGTATAAGTGAAGCTGGTCCAGTTGGCGATGGAGCGCTGGCTGACCGCCACCGCAAACCGGTCGGTATGACCGATGATCCAGTTGGTCATAAAGCCGCCGTAAGACCCGCCGGTTACGCCCAGCCGGTCCGGATCAATATTAGGACATTTCTTCAGGACCTCATCGGTAAACTTCATCAGACACTGGTAATCCCGGTTGCCGTAGTCACCGCGGATGTCCGCGAATTCATCGCCAAACCCGTCGCCGCCGACCGGGTTGGTAAACATGACGATATAGCCCCGGCTGGCCCACAGCTGCATTTCAAAATAGAAGACAGGACCGTAAGCCGCCCGCGGCCCGCCGTGAATATCCAGAATAGCCGGATATCGGCGGCTCTTGTTATAACCCTGGGGCAGCAGCACCCAGCCGGTCAGGTCATAGCCGGCCTGCTGGTAGGCAAGCTGCTGGTAATCCGCGGTATAGTAATTATTCGTAATCCCGCTGTTAAAACCGGTCAGCCGCTTCAGCGAACCGTCCGAAGCCTTGCAACTGTAAACTTCACCCAATAGACCGTCAAGCATTGCGACAGTCAGTATTTTCTCGCCGCTGACCGCCAGGGCCAGCAGCGCGCCATCAGCCTTTACTACTGAAGCCGGCTTGAACTGGCTGTCAAAGCGGATGATCTCATTATGCCACTGCCGCTGCACAATCATATAAAGCCAGTTGCCGGCCGGCTGAATATCTTCGCCCCCGCCCAGACAGCAGTCTGTACTCATTGAACTGCCGATGGTATCGGGATTGTCATAAACCAGCTGCAGCCCGTTTTTATCGGCCCGGTAAATATTGCCGGTCTGATTGATGCCGTATTTCTTTTCATCACTGGCTGTGACATACAGTGTATCCTGCCAGTAAAACAGCCGGCCCAGCGTGTATTCACCTTTATCATACAAAACAGCTTTCCGGCCGGTTTTCAGGTTATAGCTTACAATCCGGCCAAACCGGTTAAGCTGGCGGGTATAGGTGGTAACGGCCGCATAAACGCAGTCCGGGCCGATCGCATAATCATCAACGGTTTCATCAGGCTGACTGATTAGAATGGTCTTAAACGGCTTCAGGCTGACCGCAAACAGAGCGGTCCGCTTTTTGTTGACATAGCCGACATTGTTGTAATAATAGGGCAGTTCATCAATAACCTGATAATCACTGTCTTTTTTCAGGGCCGCAAAATACTGCTGCCGCTGCTTATCGGTGGCCTTATAGAGGTCCGGCTGGCCGGCATCAATCATGCCAGCCGCCATCAGATGGGTCTCATCGACCACTTTGACTGAGGACACCACAAAGGGCAGCACCGCTATGCGGACCGCTTCCCCGCCGTCAACAGCGATCTTGTACAGTTCGCTTCTGCCCGCCGCCGCAGCTTCCTTATCCGCCCGGCTCAGCACAACTTCGAAGTCATTCAGCCAGCCCAGCAGAATGCTGTTTTTAGAAGCCGTCAGTCTTTTTACCTTGCCGCCAACTGTCAGCCAGATATCCGTACTGTAATTATTATGGCTCTTATCAGCCTGCGCCACTTGAAAAACAGCGGCCGTGCCGCTTGGATTAAACATCACATTAGACGGATATTTAATCTGCCAGAAATTCTGAATGGTTAACGCTTTTTTCATTTTCTATTTCCCCTCTTTTATCAGCAGGGCGGCCGCAACGGTTTTACCATCGCGGATTGTCCCCTTTTTGATTGCCTCAATGATTTCATCCAATGACATTCTGACAATTTCCAGCTGCTCATCTTCATCCAGGCTCTGGCCGACATAAGCACCGGTTTGACCCCAGTACAGTTCGATAACTTCAGAATCATAGGCCCCTGTCGGCACTACCGAGCCCAGCCGGCGGACATTGACCGGCTGATAGCCGGTTTCTTCCCGGCCTTCCCGCAGGGCCGTCTGCCGACTGTCCTCGCCGGCTTCACCCCGGCCGGCCGTAAATTCCAACTGGTATTCGCCGATGCCGTAGCGGTACTGATTAACCAATAGATAGCGGCCGTCATCCTGACACATCGCTATCATCACCCCGCCGCCATGCTCCACCAGCTCCCGCTGAAAACAGCCCTTGTTCTCAAGGGCAATTTCATCAACATGGACTTTGAAGACCTGGCCGTCAAATTTAAGCTGCGAACTGACCAGTTTATAAGGCTTTTTCATGGCTTTATTTTACATCATTCCGGCTCCTTATAACAGGCCGGACGGCGATTAAAACCGGCGGCTTTTTTTACGCCAGGCCAAAAGACGGAGCAGGCGGAAAAAAATAATGATGACAGCCATGAAAAGACCGTAGGCGGCTGTCCATTCATATTTGGCATCGGCCTGCCGGATGACAAGTTTTTCAATACTGCCAAACTCGTAAACCAGCCGCAGAACGGCTACAGTCAATGAAACAGCTGAAACAATTACTGTCAGCCAGGGATTGGCTGAAAGCCAGTCATAAAGAGTATCGCTGAAGTACTGGCTGACAAAGACAATCAGGCCGCCGGCAACAATTACCATGCAGCCAGCCTTAAGCGCATTACCCATATTCTGGCCGACTCTGATCAGCTTAAGCAGATACAGCACCAGCAGGCTTACAAAGGCAAGTGCCGTAATGCCAACAGCCAGCCAGATGTAAATGGCATAGCTGCCGGTATAATACCGGCAGACCGTCTGCAGCAGAACACCCTGGCTGCCGGCATAGATTATGGCGGCCCAGCCGGCCCATTCCGGCTTGAAATAGATCAGGGCCGGACACAGCATACACAGACCGCTGCAGACCAGAAGCACAATGTCATTTGTCTTTCCGGCCAAAGCCAGCCGGCCGGCCAGCGCCGCAGCAGTCAGACAGATAATCCACAGCAGCAGACACTTAAAGGCTGTTCCGGCAGCACTAAAACAGCGGCTGCCGGCTTGCTTATATCTGATCTTCTGATAAAAAGGATTCGTGTCCCCGTTCATAGCCAGTCCCCTTTTTTTGTTATCCTTCTAACTTAACGCCGGCCCTGATGTAACCGGCATTTCATTTACGACTATTGCAGACCGCTTTTATTCTTCGGCCTCATGCGACGGCCGCTCTTTTGGGCGGCGCAGCGTTTTAAGATACGCCTTCTGTTCCGCCGTAATCCGATAGCTTTCCACGGCTTTCTGGATGGCTTTATTATGCACCCATACCGGCAGAACCGGTTCAGTGAAATAACCGATAGTATCCGGATACTGCTTGGCCAGGGCAGTCGCAAAATACCAGGCCTGCATCATTCGGACATAATAATCATCACTCTTGGCAGATGCTGCCATTTTAAGATAAGCCGGACTGAAATCTTCATCAAGATACAGCCGCATCAAAAGGCCGACAGCATAGCGCTGATGATAAGGCCGCGGGTCGGCCAGCCAGACTCTGATATGGCTGAGCACATCCTTCTTCTCGTGTTCAAAACTGACCGGGGCCGGAGCGTCGCAGACCGCCCAGTTGTCAACATAAGGCAGAAAAGCCTGCAGATAATCCAGCGCGGTCTGATAATCCTTCTGTCTGACGATGAAGTTCATATGCAGAATGTTTTCTTCATAGTAGCGGTGCGGCAGAGCCGTCATGAAACTGTCCAGGCGCAAATCGCTGCCGTACTGCCGGGCGGCCTTTTTTAAGGCCGGCGTCCGGATGCCGATGATAGTTTTGGCATCAACGGTCGGCAGCAGGCGGCTGACAAAAGCCTGATAGTCTTTGTTTTGCTGCTGCAGCAGCGTCTGCTGAATTTCCTTAACGAGTGAAGTCATTGAAATAGCTCCGTACCTTTCCCAAAAATAGCCGGTCAGCCCGGGCAAATTGGTAATTGTCAATTGCGGATGGTTCTATCCAGGCAGCCTGCTGGCGATCCAGGCATTTCAGGTTTCCCCCGGTAATTACTCCGTCATACAGCCTGATCCGGTAAGTCCTGTCATCCTGACAGTAGACAATCTGCTGCAGCAGAAGACCCGGCTTTACTGTGACGTTAAGTTCTTCCTGCCATTCCCTGATCAGAGCCTGCGGTCCGGTTTCGCCTTCTTCAACCTTGCCGCCGGAAAACTCCCACAGACCGCCCTGATCCTTATCAGCCGGCCGCCGGCATATTAAAAACCGGTCCTGTCTGACAATCAGACCGGCTGCCACATCGACCAATTTTACGGCATTGAGCAGCATCAGCATATCCCTTCGGTCAGCGGCCGCCAGCTGATTCGGCAGCAGATCGTTAATGCCATTTTCCAAAGCCGTCCGCATCACGGCAGCGGCAGTCGGATCTGAGCGCAGGGAAACGGCATAATCGGCCGGAGTCATATCCGGCTGCTTCAGCAGCCGCCGGCAGCTGCCGATGGTCTCATCTGACAGGCCGCTCTTTTTCGCTTCGCCAATTTCCGTCAATCCGTTTTTCAGTCTGTAAAAAAGTCCGGCCGTCTTTTTAGATGCATCATCCGGCATCAGACCCAGAAAGTCGTAAATCTGTCTTTTCCCTGAATCATCCGCTGAACCGGCGGGGTACTCTGATTTAATCATTTACGGTTCTCTTTTTACAGGGTGTACTGCTCATTATGCAAAACGGCTGCCGCCTTGTTATAGGTAGCCGCAATCTGCTCCGGATTATTCAGGGCGGCAAACAGCGCCGGCCGGCCCAGGGCGGTATCGATGCTGCCCCAGAAATAACAGCCCAGATAATAAGTCGGGTACTGTTCAATTTTTACAGTCTGGCCGGTCCGCAGGTCAGTATAGTCAAGTTTTTCATAATGATCGGCAACCAGCTGGCTGGTCTGGGTTTCCGTCAGTTCGGCACAGCTCTGCCAGTCTTTTTTAAACTGGCTCCACAGCAGATCAAACTGACCGGCATACAGCTCCCAGTCCTTCGAACTGACGGCATAGGACGGCTGCGGATATTTGGCCGGCTTGCCGACCGTGGCCGCATTGTTGCAGAAATGCATAGCCAGCCCTTCAAAGGCGAAGTTTATCAGAAACAGCTGCTGGCTGTTCATTGACTGGGCAATCATCCGGTTGAAATAAGTATGGTAGATTTCATGAGCCACGATATGCAGAAAACTGCTTTTATCAGCCAGCAGATTCATATTGGCCAGATCAAAGTCGATGTAGTGCTCGTAAGGCCAGCCCATGGAGTTGCCGATGGAAATGATGAAGATAATATTATAGGTCGTCTCTTCATCAGCCAGCTGGCCGGGCAGACCGGCTTTAAGCGTTTCCGCAATGACTTCCATGTCGGCGGCGGTAATATTCTGAAACAGGGCCATTGTCTCTTTCTGGCCATCCAGATTATCGTAGAATTTTTTGAAATAGGGCTGCTTATAAGCCAGCCGGGGATTGGAAAAAGTCTTGGTGTCAAAGTTCATGAAAAAATCAACAGCCTCATCCAGACTGATGCCGCAGGTCGGCAGACCGGCTGACCCGTAGCGGGCCAGCTCAACCAAATAATCAGGCAGCTGCAGAATCTGGCGCAGCTGCTCCTGATTGCCCCGGCCATTTGCCTGACGGTCTTTCAGCCACTGATACATCGGCTCGATAGCTGATGTGTTGAATTCAATTTTCATTTTGATTCTCCTTTTTCCCTGGCCAGCCGTCTGGTCAGAGAGGCACTGACGGCTACATTGACCGTTTCAAACCGGCCCTGGTAAAACAGCGCATAATTATTAAACGGCGCCGGCAGTTCTTTAGCCTGGCCGGCCGAAGTTACCTTGACCAGATTCAGAGGAATGTCATGGCTGGTGCAGTATTCTCCGGTCATCCGCACACTTGCCTCAATCAGCGGACACTGGTCATCATAGTAGACAGTCAGTCTTTGATCGTCAATGGCTTCCCGGCGGGCTGACGGGGTAAAACGGGGCAGCGGGGCACTGTCAAACGGCAGGGCATATACCTGGTAGCCGCCGGCCGTCTGGTCAGCAACTTTAAAACCGTAAGACGCCGCAAAGCTTTCATCAGTCAGCCAGCCCTTCTGCCTGACGGCGCCCAGCAGACACAGACCATGGCCGTTTTTCTTTTTAACATCCTGAATGCAGTATTCCATAAGGGCTTTGCCATAGCCCTTATGACGATATTCTCCGGCGGTCCACAGACAGTAAATATAGTAGTAGCCTTCTCCGTCAACAGGCACCCAGGCTGTCTTCAGAGGAGCATATTCAATAAAGGCCGTCCCTTTAACATCCAGTTTGCGGAAGACATGGCCCTCTTTTATCCTTTCAGCCAGCCACTGCTTTTTAGCCGCAATGCCCGGATGAATGGTTTTAGTGCGGATGATGCAGCTCAGATGCTCACTGTCCAGATTGGCGGCAGTCAGGTTAACAAATTGGTCAGCCATGGTCTCGGATCTCTTTTCTTAAATCATTATAGTCTAACCGCTTTGGATCAGCCATATAAAAACTCCGGCATCACACCGGAGTTATGACTTATTTTGTATTCTTATTATCGTCAGCCCAGATTTCTTTGGCGCTGGCGATAACACCGGCTAAGCCCTGCATATCCGAAGGGATGATGATCTTGGTAGCCTGACCGTCAGCCACTTTCTGCATGGCCTCCAGCGACTTGATCTTGATGACCTGATCGTTGGGGTTGGCGGCATTCATCAGCTTGATGGAATCAGCTAAAGCGGTCTGAACCTTCATGATGGCTTCGGCGTCGCCTTCCGCCTTCATGATGGCCGCCTGCTTGGCGGCATCAGCCCGCAGAATAGCGGACTGCTTTTCACCTTCGGCAACCAGAATCTGGCTCTGCTTCTGACCTTCAGCCTGCAGAATCGCCTCACGTCTTTCACGCTCCGCCTTCATCTGTTTTTCCATCGCGTTCTGAATCTCGCGCGGCGGAATGATGTTCTTCAGTTCAACCCGGTTGACTTTAATGCCCCAGGGGTCGGTAGCTTCATCCAGAATGACCCGCATCCGCGAGTTGATGATATCACGGCTGGTCAATGATTCATCCAGCTCCATGTCACCAATAATATTACGCAGAGTGGTGGCAGTCAGATTCTCGATGGCATTCATCGGGTATTCAACGCCGTAGGTGTACAGCTTCGGATCAGTAATCTGGAAGTAGATAATCGTATCAATCTGCATGGTGACATTATCCTTGGTAATAACCGGCTGGGGCGGGAAATCCGCGACCTGTTCTTTTAAGGAAACCTTGCGGACGATATGGTCGACAATGGGAATGCTGAAG
>CAYTET010000033.1:8088-21803 GCA_964436975.1 uncultured Erysipelotrichaceae bacterium | reverse complement strand
ACATTGCTGACAAAGATAAATCAGATGTAGTTATCAACATTCCGGAAGGGGTCACCCTGTGGGCCGGTGTGATGGCTGATCAGGGAAATGTCGGAGCCAATACCTGTGTAGGCATACCGAAAAGCCTGAAAAGCCTGACCTTTACCGGATCGGGACTGCTCAGCATCAACGGCAATGCCGGTCCGGCGATTTTTTTCAACGGCGTGCCGACTGTTATAAACGGTATCAGCATCGGCCGTGATGTCATATCCAATGGAACAACAACCCATTATTATGCATCTGTTTTTGGCGGGACCAGTCACACCAAGGCTGATGTGAACGGAACCGTTGACAATAAGTATTGTGCCGGGGCTTTGGAATCGACCAGCATTACCTTGATAAGCGGTACGGTCGGCTCAATCAATGCCGGCAGCATGAATACTGATGTAACAACCACCAATCTGACGATATCAGGCGGAACGGTTTCTACTTCTGTTACCGGCGGCAACGGGCTTCTGGGATCAACCGCTAATTTCCCTTACAGCGATGGCGGCGGCATCATAACCACAGTCAACATTACAATGACCGGCGGAACACTTGGTTCATCCAGCGGCGGTTATATATATGGTTCGTCCATCGCTTCGGCTAAAACAGTCAATATTTCTGTTACCGGCGGTACTATTTCTTATATCTTTGGCGGCAGCGGAGTTACATCGGAAACCACCAATGTTACCTTTGGCGGGACCGCCACTGCCAGGCAGAGCATTTATGGCGGTGGATTTACCGGATCATCAGTTACGAAACAGGCCAATGTTACGATTACCGGCGGATTTGTCGGTGATTCGGTCTACGGCGGAGGTTTTACAAATTCAACCACGGCCAAGGCTGTAGTAAAAACCACCGGCGGCTATGTGGCCCGCTGCATTCACGGCGGCAGTTATCATGGCAGCGTCACGGAATCTGATGTTACTGTCGATGGAACAATCTTCTTAACCAATGGTGTATACAGTGCGGTCTTTGGCGGCGGCAAATATGATGATGCCATAACCGGCAAGGCCACGGTTAATGTCAAAAAGGCTTATAACTGCCGGACTGTTTCCGGCGGCGGACTAAGCACAGCTAAAACCGTCAGTGAAACAATGACTACTAATATTGCCAGTGTCAATGTGGATGATCTGTATGTCATTGACAATTCAGCTGTAACTTTAGTGACCAGTTCGACTATCGCAACGCCCTTAGAGGCATTGACGGCAGATCTGAAGATTAACTGCGATAACATTTATGTGAATACCAGCATTGTCCTTGCTGGAGATTTACCAGCTTCTACCAGCGCTTTAATAACCCTGGCCAGCGGCAAGTCCCTGACTCTGGGCGCGTATTCCATCACCAACAGCACTATGGCAACCGGCGGCGGTCTGGTAAAAAAGACGGTCGGCAGTTATACGGCTTCAATCAATTATGCCGGCGGCAAGAGTGATATTAACGGTATCACTGTCAGCAATTCAGATCTGACTTTACCAACAGTTTCCAAGGATGGCTATGTCTTTAACGGATGGACTGATGGCACAAATGATTATGCTGCCAATACGGCTTTTACGGTGACAGCTGATATAACCCTGACTCCTAAATTTGTTCTGTCGGGCGGCGTTGACGGCCATGTCACTGACGGCACCGATGCCGTCAGCGGAGCTGCCGTCAAGCTTCAGCAGGGCAGCACGATTGTTGCTTCAACTACTACTGATGCCAATGGTGATTATCTGTTCAAGAAAGTAAACTATGATACCTATAATCTGGTCATATAAAAAGACGGGGTTATCAAGACGGTTGTCCTTGTTGTCAACAAGGCCAGTCAGACCCAGAATGCCGAATTGACTCTGACAAGCAAGCAGTCAGTCGTGGAAGTCAAGGCCAGCACTCCTAAGGTTGTTGTTGACCAGATTGACACCGTGGCACAGAATCAGGCTGATGCCGAAGTGATCGTAACCATTACCGTTGAGCAGAAAAAAGATACCGGTACGACTGATCAGCAGGCTATAAAAGATGAAGCTGACAAAACCGATATCGTATTCCTGGATATTGAACTCACCAAGCAGGTCGGGGATAATTCGCCGCAGGATATCGGCAGTGCCAACAATACGGTTCTGACGTTCTACATTCCCTTCAGTTATAAGAATAAAACGGCTGTAGAAGTGTACCGCTGCCATAATGGCACCGCGGCTGCTTTGACCAAACTGGCGGATGTGCCGCAGGATCCGGTCGACGGCACATACTATCTGGATACAGCCAATAACCGTATCATCTTGTACGCCAGCAAGTTTTCTACCTATGCTCTGGCGTACAATGACAAGACTCCCAATACCGGCGATAATTCCTCCATGGTTTACTGGCTGGCGCTGGCCAGTGCGGCCGGTCTGGCCGCCGGACTGATGGTTTACCGGAAGCGGCGCTATGGCAGTCAGTCCTAACTGACAGTTTCTGCTTT
Source organism: uncultured Erysipelotrichaceae bacterium (assembly GCA_964436975.1). GTDB lineage: Bacteria > Bacillota_I > Bacilli_A > Erysipelotrichales > Erysipelotrichaceae > CAYTET01. The sequence continues at coordinate 19,342 of CAYTET010000033.1, read as the reverse complement.
AAAACAGTTAAGGCATGATCAGATGACCAAGTCATCAGCATCATGCCTTTTTATTGCCGCAATTTGAACTGCCGGCACCGCCGCGAATGGCCCGGGGGGTCAAAACCGGTGAAAAAAGGGCAAATAAAACAGCAAACAGCGGGTTTTTCATTGACAAGCGGGGGTCAAAATCATATCATTGTAAATGGCACTTTATGCCAAATGTAGCCCCGGAAAACTACTTTTGGTTAAGGAGGAAGTAAAGTATATGCGTCAGACTACGATGCTTAAACCAAGCGAAGTAACACGTACGTGGTATGTCATCGACGGCGACGGTCTAACCTTAGGCCGGCTGTCCACTGTTGCGGCAGGAATCCTGCGCGGCAAGAACAAGCCTACGTACACCCCGAATGTTGATTGTGGAGATTTCGTAATTGTTGTCAACGCCGACAAGATTGTCGTAACCGGCAACAAACTGGACACGAAAAAGTACTACCAGCATTCACAGTATGCCGGAGGATTGCGCACCAGAACAATGCGGACCATGAAGGACAAGTACACAGTCGAATGGGTTGAAAAAGCCATCGGCGGTATGCTGCCCCACACCAAGTTGGGCAATGTTCAGCGCACTCATCTGTTTGTTTACAAAGGACCCGATCATCCCCATGCGGCGCAGAAACCCGTGGCTTTGAAGGTCGAAGGCTAAGGAGGAGTAAAGTAAATGGCAACAAAGAAAAAGGCTGAAGCCATCATTTATTCCGGCACCGGCCGTCGCAAGACGTCTGTCGCCCGTGTATATATGGTACCCGGAAGCGGCAACATTATTGTTAATGAGAAAACCCTGGATGAATACCTGCCTTTAGAGACATTGCGTATGGATGTCCGCCAGCCCCTGACAATTACGGAGACTGTCGGTCAGTTCGATATCAAGATCAATGTCTACGGCGGCGGTCCCGCCGGTCAGGCCGGCGCTATGCGCCATGGCATTTCACGGGCATTGCTGAAGGTTTCGGCTGATTACCGGCCCAAGCTGAAAGCGGCAGGAATGCTCACCCGTGATTCCCGTGAGAAGGAACGCAAGAAATACGGCTTAAAGGCCGCCCGGCGCGCTCCGCAGTTCTCCAAGCGTTAATCAGTTGACTGATAAAACCAGGCTGCGGTCTGGTTTTTTCTTGGCCCGGGCAGTCTTCGCAGGGCTTTATTTGTCCCATAAAAAAACGGACTGATGTATAATAGAGCAAATAAAGAGGAGAGAGCAATTATGAAAATCAGTGAAGTAGTTGCAGCTGTCAAAAAGTATCACCGGGGCAGCTACAACGGCAAAGAAATCAATCCTGAAACAACCAGAGACCAGATCCTGTATGGCCGCACCGATGCTGAATGCACCGGCATAGTGACAACCTGCTTTGCCTCAGCCGACGTTATCCGTCAGGCTGCCCGGCTAGGGGCCAACCTTATTATCAGTCACGAAGCCCTGTTCTGGAATCATGGCGATCATACCGACTGGCTGGCTGACAATGCGGTTTTCAAGGCTAAAAAGCAGCTGCTTGACGAAACCGGCATTACCGTCTGGCGTGATCATGACTATATTCATTCCGGCATTCCTTTAGCTGACGGCAGCTATACCGACGGCATTTTCTACGGCGTGATGCAGGAGCTGGGCTGGTCGGAATACCTGCTGCAGGATAAAGTTCGTCCGCTGGTCTACCAGCTGCCGGACTGGCCGGTCAGCCAGGTGGCCGATCATATCATGAAATGTTTCAATCTGAACGGCATCCGCATCATCGGGGATGATTCCCATCCGGTCCGCCGGCTGGCTATTGTCTCGCATATCATCGGTCCGGACGACAACAAAGTTCTGCAGATGGTGGAAGAGAACAGCATTGATGCCGTTATCACCATGGAACTGACTGATTTCACGTTAAACGAATATGTCAGGGACAGTGCCATGCTGGGCATACCGCGCACTATTCTGGCGGTAGGGCATTTCAATACCGAAGAGCCGGGCATGAAATATATGGTCAGCTGGCTGCCCCAGGCCATTGGAAGCAGTATACCGGTCAGTTTTATCCAGTCCGGCGATGCTTTCCTGTATCAGCCTAATAAAGAAAAGGATGATGATAAAGATGAGTGAAACAAAGGCCGTCAGCCGCCATCTGTCGGCTGAAACGGCTAAAATTGTGCTGCAGATGCAGCAGAATGAAGTCAATGAAAGTCTGATCTACGAGAATATTGCCAAAGGCATTAAAGATGAGAAGAACCGTCAGACGTTAATAAAGATTGCTGCCGAAGAGCACAATCATGCGGCCATCTGGCAGAAAATAACCAACCAGACAATTGCGCCCCAGAAGGGCAAGGTGTTCTTCTACACGGCTGTAGCCAGAATACTGGGCTATACCTTTGCGATAAAGAAGATGGAAATGGGCGAAGAGAATGCCCAGGCCGTCTACGCTAAAATAACCCCGGAAGTTCCGGAAGCCGTCTTTATCCACCAGCAGGAAGAGGAGCATGAAAAAGCGCTTATCGATATGCTGGATGAAGAAAGGCTGCAGTATGTCGGCTCTATGGTTTTAGGGCTGAACGATGCATTGGTAGAGCTTACCGGCACTTTGGCCGGTCTGACCTTCAGCTTGCAGAACACCCGGGTTATCGCCCTGTCCGGTCTGATTACCGGGGCCGCGGCGACCCTGTCAATGGCGGCTTCCGAGTATCTGTCAGCCTCCAGCGACCAGCGGGAAGATGCTTTGAAATCCTGTCTGTATACCGGAACGGCCTACCTCGTCACCGTCATCATTCTGATCCTGCCTTATCTGTTGTTTGCCAATGACCTGTACTGGCTGGCTCTTATTGTCATGCTGGCAGCTGTGGTGCTGATCATCGCGGTATTCAACTACTATATCTCCGTGGCCAAGGGACTGAATTTTAAAAAGCGCTTTGTGCAGATGTGCACCATTTCACTGGGCGTGGCCTTTATTTCCTATCTGATCGGTCTTCTGTGCAAGGCCTGGCTGGGCGTTGATATCTAGACTTGTCAGAATTGTGACATCAATTGACAGAAATTGAAAATAAACAGCGCTTAAAAGGGACCTATAATATTATTGTTGAAAAGCAGCGGCAAGGCTGCTTTTTTGTTTCAGCCGCAAAGGAGAAAGAATGTCAGAAAAGAAAAGGGAAAAGCCGGTCAGCCGGCTGGCCGTCGTCATCATCATTGCTCTTGTTATTGCCGGAATCAACTATCTCAGCTATCCGCTGCTGCTGGATATCAAGCTGGCGGCCGTCGCTGTGCCGGTTGCCCGTCAAACCCTTAGTCCCTACCAGCAGATAAGCGCTGAAGATATTGTCTATGTGCAGATGCCCAAAACTTATCTTGATGCCAGCATCATTACCGACAGCAGTGAAATTGTCGGCAAGTATGTCCGGGCTGACTGCACGGTGGCGGCCAATGCCTTTTTTTATCAGGATCTGATTGCGACCTCCCAGCAGGCCGAGGGCAGCAGCGGCAGCCAGCTTCAAAGCCGGCAGATGGCCTATTCCCTGGCGGTCGATGACATTGCCTCCACTAATGACACCCTGGTGAACGGCGGCTATGTGGATCTGTATTTCAAAGACACCCGAATGGTTAACGGCATCAGCAAGGCTGTTATCGGGCTGCTGTGCGAAAAAGTCTGTATCAAGGGTCTTTATGGCACCGACAGCACCCCTGTCACCGGCAGCGGCCATATCCGCTACATCGTGGTGGCCCTGGACGAAGAACAGCTTGATTATGTTATGCGGGCCGCCGCAATCGGACAGATCCAGCCGGTCATCCGGCGCAATAATGATGAGACATTTACGGATTATTACAGCATTGCCCTGACTAAAGCCTATATCGACCAGTGGTCCGAGGCTTTAAGGAAATAAGCGATGTATGAATTACAGGATGTGGTCTTCGGCCGGATTATCACTGATGTGCTGAGACGGGATGATGTCACCGATATGATGATCTGGGATGACGAGATCTGGGTCACCGATATTCACAAGGGTCATTTCCGGTATGATCTGTCCGATTACCAGCCGGCTGAAATCGAAGAAATGAAGCAGACGGTCATCAGACTGCCGCGTCAGATCGCCATGCGGATGAAGATGTCATTTAACGAAAGTGATCCGATTCTGGACGGCGAAGGCCTGTTTGCCGGCATCGGCCAGCTGCGCTTCAATGCCATCCATGAAAATCTGACGGCCAACAGCAAGATTGCCCTGGCCATCCGCAAATCGATCCACCGGCTGCGCATCAACGCCGACATCATGCTGGAGACCGGCTATGCCGACCAGTCCTTTCTCAATCTGATGGCGGTTCTGGTTGACTGCGGCTGCAATATCATCATTGCCGGCCAGACCGGCAGCGGCAAGACAGAGCTGCTGCGTTATCTGGCCCGCTTCATCCGGACCAATCAGGCCGTAATAACCATTGAAGACACCCTTGAAAGCTATCTGAAAGATCTCTATCCCCAGTCCAATGTGCTCGCTTTGAAATCCAGCAGCACCGTTAACATCGGAGCCCTGCTGCGGCCGTGTCTGCGGCAGAATCCGGACTGGATATGCGTCAGCGAGACGCGGGGGCGGGAAGTTATTTATCTATTGGAGGCTGTTTCAACCGGGCACTGTCTTCTTTCGACAGTCCATACCGACAGTGCGGTCAACATCCCGCTGCGGATGTTGGAAATGAGCGGCATTGAAGGGGAGAACCGGGCCATGCTTTATCAGCAGATCTTCAACCACATTGACATCGGAATATACATTTCCTACCGCAATGACCAGCAGGGCTCCCACCGCCGGATCGGCCAGGTCTGTGAATTTTACCTGGATGCCAATCTGCAGCCGGTCTGTCACTGTTTGTGTCTGTATGATTTTAAAACCGGCTGCTGGAGCCATCAGCCGCTGGCCAGCCCGAAGATTTTCCGCAAGATTTATGAGAAAGAAACTGATACTGCCAGGATAAAGGGGGAATATGTATGAGCAGCCGCTTTATAGCCGGGATTGATTCTGTTGTTTTGGCCGGAGCTGTTGTGATGGCCGGCTGGCTGGTAACCGGCTGGCCGTTTGTTTTCCGAAAACGGACCGCCGGACTGGCCATGCAGAAAACCAGCGGCCGGTTCTATCTGAAAATAAGTCTGGCGGCCGCTGGATGCGGCCTGATTGTCAGCTGGCTTAATCCCGATAACATCTACAACCTGCTGATTTACTTTATGGCGCTGTTCTTTCTGCCCTATGTCTATATGGCGGATGTCAAAAGGAAAAAAGACGAAAGGGTTTTTGCGGATGTCATTATCTATGTCAGTGAAATGGCGCTGATGCTTAAGCAGGACGGCAATGTCTATACTGCCTTAAGCCGGACTAATGAGGAACTGGACAATCCGCTGCATGATGACATCAGCCGTCTGATTGCTACCCTGGCGCAAAGCCGGACTGACACCGTAAGCCTGCTCAGTCAGATGGCAATCAAATATCCCTATACCATTATCCGCCAGCTCAACATCCTGATCCTGCAGATGTATTACGAGAGCAACATTTCAGACAACGGGCTACTGGCATCGTTTCAGAACGATATAGACCGGCTCAGCTATGATGTGCGGACCAACCAGTCCCGCCGCAAGGTGCTGCGCATCCAGTATATCGGCTTAACCGCCGGCTGCGTGGTCAGCCTGTGGCTGATGGCCGGCCAGCTTAATACCTCCCTTAGCACACCATCCACCAAGACTCTGTTCAGCAGTGTGACGCTGGGGTTTGACATTGCCGTATTGGCAATCCTGTTTATTGTGGACCAGTATTTCAATACCCACACCACCCGGGAGTGATCCAATGACTGAAAAACTGGCTTTCGGACTTCTGTTTGCCCTGCCGCTGACGGTTCAGCTGGCCGTTTACGGCTATCTAGTTGGCGGCGATGCTTTGGCAGCGGCTTTCCAGCAGGCGGTCACCAAGCTGGCCTGTCTGAAAGAAAAGGATACCTCTGATCTGCTCAGCCGGCTGTACGGCCATCGTCTGCCGGAGCGGCTGTTCTATGCCGTCAGGCTTCTGACGGCTCTGCTGGGCGGCCTGGCCGCCGCCATGATGCTGCCAAAGCGCTTCGGCTGGCTGGCCGGCCTGCTGACAGGGGCCGTCATCTATAAGCTCTTTTACTTTTATCTGCAGTATGTCCAAAGCTGTCAGCTGAAGAAACTTAACAAGCTGATGCCCTATTTTTTCAAGACCGTGATCTGTCTGTGCTACAACAATCCGGTCAACAATGCTCTGCTGAAGGCCATGGATTATGTGCCGGTCGAATTTGAGATAGCGATGCGTCAGCTGCTAAACGAACTGGATGCTGATCCGACCAGCTATCAGCCGTATGAAAACTTTGTGGCCAAATACCAGCACCGGCTGAATCATGTGGACTACTATTTCAAATCAATGTACCGCATTGCCCAGACCGGCGGCAGTTCAACCGGCCGGCTCCTTGACGAGCTTAATCAGTCGATCAGTGATGATATCAATATTGTCCGCCAGCAGAAAAATGCCTTGGTCAATGCCACGATCAGTTATCTTGGCATGATCCCGGTAGCCATTTTGGCCGTGGCGCTGACCTATCTGCTGATGAGCGCGATTGATTTCATCTGATATGCCCTCCGCTTGACGGGGTTCATATATAGAAAGGCAGATGTCTAAGCGACATCGCAGGAAAACTATGGATAGCAGCATTAAGCAGTTTATTACCGTTGTAATCGCCGTTTTGGTTGGAACATTGCTGATTGCCTTCGTTAATTCAGACAGTTTTAAAAACAAGATTGAGACGGGCATTGCCTCGCAGATTGATTCACTGGTTGATTCGGAAGGCTGAGCAATGGATACGCCTGTCAAAGCGCTGGTCCAGATGACCGTCGGCTTTATCGGCCTGCTGCTGCTGTTAAGCTGTCTTACGCTGTTTATTGCCTATAACCGGGCCACGGATACCATGTACGGGGTCATTCAGGATATTGAAATCTATGGCAACGATCCGGCCCGGATTGCCGCTTATGCCCAAAACAGCAATACGACAATTGACGTGCAGCCGCAGGCCAGCGAATACGGCCAGCGCTGGCAGGTTACGGTCAGTTTCAGCCATGTTTTTGCCTGGCTGAAAAACCGGCAGCAGCTTTCGGTGACGGGCATAAGCCGGGCCGTTGAATACTGACCGGCCGGAAAGGGCAGACTGAAAATGAGTAATGAGAATAAAAAAGGGCGGGCCGCGATAATCATTATGCTGACAGTCAGTCTGCTCTGGTCGGCCGGCAACAGCATCGGACTTTACCTGCTGAGCCGGCCGGCGGAAAGCAGCAGTCAGGAAGATGAAATACCCGCCCTGGCTGAATTGGACTACTTTAAGCACCATGATGTCAGTCTTGACACGGCGGGCCAGCTTTTTAATCTGTCTGACGGGGAGTATCTGCTGTATTTCTATGCTCCGGACTGCACCGCCTGCCAGAAGGCCGGCCAGGATATGGCGGCTTTTATCTATTACGGACTGACTGATCTGATTGACATTTACTTTGTCGATGTCTCCCGCAACGAGAGTCTGACCGGGGATACTGAACCGGCTTCAATTGATGCTGAAACATTTAAGGTCGTCTATACGCCAACCCTGCTGCACCTGACGCCGGGCCAGCCGGCTGAATACTTTACGGGAGCCGATCAGGTTTACCAGGTTTTAGACGGCATTGTGGCGGCCGCCCGGGAAAAGCAATGATGAGAAAATCAATGCTATCAGCTCTGGCGGCGCTGCTCCTGCTGACCGGCTGTCAGACAATTGATAATGCGGCTGACCAGAATGCGGCCAACACCACAGCCAGCTGCTATGACTACATCATTGAAACCATGGCCCAGCCGCAGTACTGGTCTGATAATCCGGTTTACAGCAGCCCGGAAAAGAATGCCGCTGCCCAAACGGCCTTAGTAAATGCAACCGGCTGGAAGCTGACCGATCTGTCAAGCGCCAGCTTCAGCCGGGGCTATGAAGGAGTTTTGACCATCAGCTTTGCCGACCAGAGCGGCACAGGCACAGTTAATTTCGGCCTCGGCCAAAACCGCGGCTACCAGCTGACCGGCGGCATGGTCAGCGCCTGGCTTTGGGCAGACGGAGCAAAGCAGCAGTTGGCTGATCCGCTGGCGTGGCTGCAGCAAGAATCTTATTTCAAGGCCGCCGGTTATTATGAAAGGTATCATTTTCAGATAGCGGCGGCTGAAACGATCATTGAGACCACCATGGCCGGCTATGAGGAAAAATTTGCGGCCGCCGGCTGTCCGCTGCGGGGAAAACCGGCCGGCACATTGGCGGCGTATAAAAAAACTGCCGCCAGCCCGGTGGCACCAGCTGAAGCTGACGGGCTGATCCATTATCCCTGGGCCCAGCGGCAGGCGGCATTGGCCCTGTTTGCCGACAGCAGCATCAAACAGGTGACAGAGCTGATTGAACTTACGGACTATGACGGAACCTGGTTTGCTCCGGGCCATCAGTCCGTACTGCTGGCCGATCAGAGTCAGGCCGATCTTTATTATGACAATTACTATTTTGCGGCGGTAACGGAAAACCGCACGGCTTCAGCGGTCAGTGATAACGTCTCTGCCATTGACCGGCTGGCCCAGTTTGCCCGGCTGTTTGTCAATGAGTGCTGCCGCTACCGCCGGCAGGAAAACTGCCTGCGGCTGGCTGACAGCACCGCTTTTGCGTCACTGCACAATACAAAGGGCATTTATATCGGCAGTTTGAAAAACAATGATGATTTGGCGGCCATGACCCTGGCTGACGGCGGCTGGATTATCGACGGCTGCTATCTGCTGGTCTTTACGGACGGCGCCGGCGGCGGGAGGCTGTGGTATGTGCTGGCGGATGACGGGGTCAGCAGCGCTGTCTATGAACTGTTCGGCCAGTTTATTGCCGAATTCGACCGGGCCGGCCTGACCTTTCCCTTTGGCGATGATTATGCTGCCAATTATGTTATCTGGACGGACAAGCAGCTGCAGCGCCAGCTTGGCTTAAGATGAAAGGAGCTGCCCGATGAAAAAAACAATAGTTGCCATTCTGACTGCACTGCTGTGTTTGCTAGCGGTGAATTGTCCGCTGCAGGCGGCTGTTCCGGTAACCCTGACGCTGAATCTGAACCAGACAGAAGATACGGTAATAACCTCCCTTATAAAGTCACTGAGTCTGAAACAGGGCAGCAGCGGCTGGGATCTGTATATCAACAACACCTTTATGGCGACGGCCGCTGCGCAGGGCCATGCGGTCAGCTATCAGGTCAACGTGCAGGATGTTGATTTTGATATTACGGCGGATGTTTCAACCGATGCCCTGACTATCAGCTATTCCTATAACCAGGTCAGCAGTATTGCCTCTTTGATTTCACTGTCCACTAAGGCCGGCATTCACACCCTGGCCATTTATCCGACTCTGACCGGCGGCAATCCGGTCATTCTGCAGGGGACCAACCAGGCTGACGGCCGGACGCTTTTTGATGAACTGACTTACCGTTATGAATACCGCCAGAACAATATAAACCACTATCTCAGTGTCCGGTTTCAATGCTGGCTTGACACGGTCAATGACATTCTGCATGTGGCGGCCAATGATGAAACCTATGAAATAAGCTGCCAGACGGGTCAGGCGGTGCAGAGTGTCTTTCTGGAGTTTCATGTTGATGCCCATCTGCTGGATATCAATTATCTGGCCAAGCTGCCAGCCTATAAAACCTTTGCGGATGCCAAAGAAGTGCCATACAGCCGCAGTGAAATTGCGGCGATTGTCCGCAATGAGAAGATAACCCTGACTAATTCCAAGACCGGTCTGACGGCGATTGAATCGCTGCAGGAGTTTATTGATCACTGGAAAAGACTGGATAAGGAGGATTACCTGGTTAAGACTGACGAGCAGCTGCAGGTGGTCTGCCAGTGGTCGGAAGATGTCTGCCAGTCCGTCCGCCAGCTCTACGGCCAGTCCGGCCGGACCTACGCTGTTTTCGGAGCCAGCTACACTTATCAGATTCCCCACTTTTATACCTCTTCCGCCATTAAACTGGTGCCGGTTTATACGGATTGGTCGGGCTGGCTGGAACGGAATGACTATAATGACCAGACGGCCTATCTGACCGGTCTGGAAACCGAAACCGCGGCCTTTTATGATTATGACCAGTACAGCGAATGGTCTGACTATCAGTATTCTGACCAGCAGATCAGCAGCGATGACACCCATCAGGTTTCTGTCCAGTATTCCTACCGGCTGGCTGAATGGTCGGCTTATTCGGCTTACGTATATGATGCCGCTGCCAAGACAGACTGTCAGGACAGCAGCGAATGTCAGTGGCAGAGCCGGTTAAGATACCGCCAGTCCTTAGCCAGTTGGCAGAGCTGGTCTGATTATTCGGCATCCGACAAACGGACCGACTGCAGTGATGATGAGAACTGTGAATACCGCACTAATACGTTTTATGCCAGAAACACCGGCAAATGGGGCAGCTTTTCGGCTTATAAATATGAAGGCAGCTCTGATACGGTAACCGACTGCCAGGACAGCTTTGACTGTCAGAGTGCGTCAGCCGTTTATTATGCCCGCATCGCCGGTCAGACGACCGGCACCTACAGCAGCTGGCAGAGTGCCTGTACGGCCGGGGCCGGCTATCGCTGTCAGGCTTATTACAAATATACCTGCAAATACCTTCTGGCCAGTTCAACCGCCTACAGCACCCTGAATTATGCCGTCGGCGACAGCGGACCCTGTTCCGGCAATTACAAGGTTTCAGCCAAAACGGCCGGCTACCGCCAGGTCAATGTCAGCTACACCGCCCCGGCGGCTTCCGCCTATACATTGACTTCCTGCGCCGATTCAGCCGGCTATTACAAATGCTACCGCAAAACCCTTTACGCGGTGAAATACCGCAGCTGGAGCGGTCTGTCGTCTTACCAGTATGACAGCTGTACGGACACTTCCGCCCAGACCAGCGGGACGACGTACAAGTGCGCCAGCAAAAAGCTCTATTCCTACCGCTACAAGATCTGGTCGGCCTTTTCGGACTGGTCAGATGAAGAGTGCACAGAAGATGACCAGCGCAAATGCCTGAGCCAGGTTTTTTATGCCTTCAGCTACCGCAGCTGGGCGGACTGGTCAGACTGGCAGGCCGACAATCCGCTGATGACCGGGACCGACCAGCAGCAGAAAGTCCGCTACCGCTATACCAGCCGGCAATGGCTGAATTCAGCCTTCGGAACGGTTGTCCCGGATAATGCGGTC
>CAYTET010000033.1:0-8078 GCA_964436975.1 uncultured Erysipelotrichaceae bacterium | reverse complement strand
GCCGGGGCCAGAAGACCTATTACCGCTACCGGCAGAAGGGCGAGCAGCTGCAGCAGGTGGAAGTGGCGCGGATGAACCTGCAGACGGCCACCCTCAACACAAAGGAGATGATGACGGAAAGCCAGATAATGACGCTGGCTGACCAGATTGAAAGCTATGCCCTGCAGGCGGCCGTGCTGGAAACGCTGGGCAATGATGCGACCGCTGAAGAATTTGAACAGGCCAGCAGCCAGAAAAGCCAGAGCCTGGTTGACCGGGCGGCTAAAGTGCGGCAGGAATTTCTGGACAGTCCGCTCTTTGTTCCTTATGTCTATGTCACCAGCCACTGGCGGGCCAGTCTGGAGAAATTCAATGTCCGGACTTATACGGCCGACTTCCAGTATCTCAAGCAGTTTTCAAACAGCCGGTCTGATACGGTGAATCTAACTCTCAGCCGGCAGGCTGCCAGTCCGAATGTGCGGATAATCTACTTCGACCAGAGCAATCCGCTGGTCAATTATGACCAGCTTCCCGCCAACTGGCAGGGCCGCCAGCAGCTGCTGGAGGCTATTGAAAAGGCTGACTGCAGTCAGGCAGAACTGGTTGTAACGCTGTCCCAGGCTGATATCCAGGCCATAAAGAAATGGCTGAATGAAAATCCGGATTATGAAGAATATGCCTTTCTACGGCATTTCAGCTATATCTTTACGGCGGCTCCGGCCGGCTTCTGGCAGAAAATTGCCGAATCGGAAGGGTAGAGAAGATGGATCTGGCCATTCACAGCCTGATCGGGCTGGTTGTCATCTTTACCCTGATGCTTTTCCTGTTTGACGGCCAGCGGCTGGCTGATGTTAAAAGGGACATTTACCAATCCAGCCGGGCGGCTAATCAAAACAGTCTTCTGGAACTTAAGCAGGCGGTAATCAATGATGAAGTTCTGACTGACGGGCAGATGATTGAGCACTGGATTATCAACTATGCCCTTCAGACCGGAACGGCCGTGGAAAAGATAAAGATTTCATTTCTGGCTTTGAATACCGAGCCGCAGTATTATCTGGTTGCCATTGAAGGAAGCGATGAATACCGCTTTTTCGCAGGTGATGCGGCCAGTTTTTTCATCAACGGCGCCCTGGTTGTAAAAGATGAATAAAATACGGGTCTGACAGACCTCTTCAGCCGGCTTAACCGCCGGTTTTTTATTAGGCTGAATAGACAATGAAACAAAAATATGTAAATTTTCATAAAATAATGAAAACATGTCATTGTCTTTTGAAAGCGAAGTGTATATAATTACCTAAATGCAAATACAAATTTACGATGGAAGGGGAACTTCAGATGAAGAAAGTATTTTCAGTATTAGCCGCTGCTGCGATGCTCTGCTGTCTTTTTGGCTGTGGAACAAGCGATGGCGGATCCGATTCCGGCACCTTTAAGATTGGTGTAAACACCGAAATGACCGGCGCTGTTGCCAGCTACGGAACTTCGGAACTGCATGGGTACCAGCTGGCGGCTGATGAATTTAACGCAGCCGGCGGCTTAAACGGCCAGAAAGTTGAATTTGTCGAGCTTGATAACAAATCCGATGCGGCCGAATCGACCAGTGTCGCAACTCGTTTAGCGACCAGCGAGGGCGTCAGTTTAATTCTGGGTCCGGCTACAACCGGTGACGTTCAGGCTGAACTGCAGGTCTGTGAAGATAATAAGATTCCCATGATTACCCCGTCAGCTACCGGCGACAATGTCTTGAAGCAGTCTGACGGCACACCGTTTAATTTTGCTTACCGGGTCTGCTACAAGGATTCCTATCAGGGCTCCGTACTGGCCACTTTCGTTAAATCTGATCTGAATATGTCAAAAGCTGTCATTTTATTCGACAACGGCGAAGATTACTGCGTCGGTGTCCGTGACGCCTTCAAGGCCGCTTTCATCGCTGCCGGCGGTGAAGTTGTCGATGAGCAGAACTATACCAATACCGTCACCGATTTCTCGTCTGTCATCACTAAGATCAAAGGCGAAATCGATGCGGATACCGTCATCATGATTTCCGGTTATTATGGCACGGCCGGTCTGATTATCAAACAGGCCCGTGAACAGGGTGTTGACAATATCATTGTCGGCCCGGATGGCTTTGAGTCAGCGCAGCTGGCCGAGATTTCCGGTGCTGCTAACTGCTCCAATGTCTACTATTCAACCCATTATTCCAGTCTGGATACAACTACGGCTGATTTCATCTCCGCCTATAAAGCCAAGTTCGGCACTGAGCCTGATGCCTTTGCGGCTCTGGCTTACGATGCTGCCAATCTGGCCTTTGATGCCATCAAGCGCGCCGGCTCAACTGATCCCGAAAAGATCAATGAGGCCTTAGCCGCCACGGCAGAATTTACAGGCATTACCGGTACGATCGCCATCGATGCCAGCCATGATGCTGTCAAGTCATGCGTCATTGTCAAGCTCGATAACGGCGTACAGGTGTCCGCTCAAAAAGCCGGTTGATTTTGATTTCTTAATCAAAACAGGGGCAGAGTTACATCTGTCCCTGTTTTTTACCATTTTGTAGGGGGATAGTTAGAAAATGACCACTTTTATGCAGCAGGTTGTCAACAGCCTGTCCCTGGGCAGCATCTATGTGCTGGTGGCCCTGGGCTATACAATGGTTTACGGCATCATCCATCTGATAAACTTTGCCCACGGTGATATCTATATGGTGGGAGCCTATGTGGGCTGGCTGTGCATTGTCAAATTCAATCTTTCATTTGTACCATCGCTGCTGATAACGATGGCTTTTACCATGTTACTGGGTGTCATCATTGAAAAGGTCGCCTATAAGCCGCTGCGCAATGCGACCCGGGTGGCCGCGCTGATCACCGCCATCGCTGTTTCTTTTCTGCTTGAATATGTTGTAATGTACATTGCCGGGCCGGACTATAAGACTTTCCGTCAGGTTCTGCCGGCGGCTTCATACAATATCGGCGGGGTGATTATAACATTCCAGCAGATCATGATCTTTGTGATATCCATCATTCTGATGATTACCCTGCAGCTATTTGTCACCAAGACTAAGACCGGCTGTGCCATGCGGGCGGTTTCGGCCGATACCGATGCAGCCCGGCTGATGGGAATCAACGTTGACCGGACTATTTCCGTCACCTTTGCTTTGGGCAGCGCTTTAGCCGGCGCAGCCGGAATAATGGTCGGCATTTACTACAACACCATTAATCCTCTGATGGGCTCGACGCCGGGCACCAAGGCCTTTATTGCGGCCGTCTTCGGCGGCATCGGCTCAATACCGGGGGCCATGATTGGCGGCTTTGTCATTGCCTTTATTGAAACAATGGTCGGCGGCTATGTCAGCACGCTGATTCAGGATGCTGTTGTGTATGCGCTGCTGATCATCATTCTGATATTCAAGCCCCGGGGCCTGATGGGCATTAACCGGCGGGAGAAGGTGTAATCATGCGCGTGTTCAATAAAAAGAATCTGTGCTGGCTGGCCTTCTGTGCCGCCATATATATTCTGGTGGCTGTTTTGATCAGCAATAAAGTCATCTCCGCTTTCTACCAGATTACCCTGATGAATATATGCATCAACATCGTCCTGGCGGTATCCCTCAACCTTATTATCGGCTTTACCGGCCAGTTTTCCCTGGGGCATGCCGGCTTTATGGCCATCGGCGCCTATGCGGCGGCCATTGTGCTTAAGTACATTCCCACGGCGGCCGGTCTTGTTCTGGGAGCGGTCATCGGCATGATTGTAGCCGGCCTGTCTTCTTTGATTGTGGCTATTCCCACCCTGCGGCTGAAAGGCGATTATCTGGCAATTGCCACTCTGGGCTTTTCGGAGATCATCCGCATTGTCCTGGTCAACGGCGGTTCGCTGACTAACGGTGCTGCCGGCCTGTCCAATATTCCCAAGCGTACTGACTGGACGATTGCTTTCATCGCCGTGGTAATAACGGTTGTCATTGTCAGCAATATTGTCCGCAGCCGCACCGGCCGCTACTGCATTGCCATCCGGGAAGATGAAATAGCCGCTGAGGCAATGGGCGTCAACACCACCAAATATAAGGTGCTGGCCTTTGTTGTCGGGGCGATGCTGGCGGCTCTGGGCGGCAGTCTTTATGCCTCATATTTCTATGTCATCAAGCCGTCGCTGTTTACCTTTACCCAGTCGGTTAACGTTTTGATCATTGTGGTTTTCGGCGGCATCGGCTCGATTACCGGCAGCATCATCGGTGCTATCGTTTTAGGAGTGCTGACCACGGTGCTGCAGGATCTGGCTTACCTGCGGATGATTGTCTATGCCGTCATTCTGATTATCATCATGATTTTCAGACCGTCAGGTCTGATGGGCAATTTTGAATTTACTTTCAGCCGGCTTTTTAAACTGGCTGAGCGCAGAAAGAAAGGGGGTGCTGCAGATGGCCAATCTGAAAATGAATAGTGTCACTAAGAATTTCGGCGGTCTGTGCGCCACCGCTGATGTCACCATGAATCTGGATGATGGTGAACTGATTGGTCTGATCGGGCCCAACGGCGCCGGCAAGACCACTATTTTCAATCTGCTGACCGGCCAGGTGACACCTGATCAGGGTCAGATAATCTATAATGACGGCCGCCGCGAATACATTATCAACGGCACCAAGCCTTATAAGATCAACCAGCTGGGCATCGCCCGAACTTTTCAGAATATCCGGCTTTTCAAGAATATGACGGTTATTGACAATATTAAGGTGGCCATCCGGCTGGACCATGATTACTCCCTTATTGACGGCATCGTCCGAACACCGGCTTTTTACCGGCAGGAAGATGAAATAGCCCGCAAGGCCGAAGAGCTGCTGGCCGTGATGTCATTATCTTTTGCCAAGGATGAACTGGCATCTAATCTGCCCTATGGCGAGCAGCGCCGGCTGGAAATTGCCCGGGCGCTGGCGACCTCGCCGAAAATCCTGCTTTTGGATGAGCCGGCGGCCGGAATGAATCCGCAGGAAACCGAAAGCCTGACCCGGCTTATCGGCGATATCCGGGAACAGTTCGGCCTGTCAATTCTGCTGATTGAGCATGATATGTCGCTGGTTATGAAAATCTGTGAGCGTATCTATGTTCTGGATTACGGCCGGCTGATTGCCCAGGGTGTTCCCGAAGAAATCAAGCATAATCCTAAAGTTATTTCGGCCTATCTGGGAGAGGAGTGAGTGCCATGATGCTGCAAGTAAAGGATCTGTACGTCAATTACGGAGCCATCAAAGCGCTCAAAGGCATTAACCTTGACGTTGACCAGGGTGAAATCGTGACGCTGATCGGTGCTAACGGTGCCGGTAAAAGCACGCTTCTGCATACGATTTCCGGAATTGTCAGACCGGCGTCCGGCAGTGTCATTTTTGAAGGAAAGCACTGTGAAAAACTTGATTCCCGTGCTATTGTTAAGGCAGGGATTACCCAGGTTCCGGAAGGAAGGCATATCTTTCCCGGACTTACCGTCAGCGAGAATCTGGCCATGGGCGCTTTTCTGCGCAAGGATAAAGACGGCATTCAGGCTGATCTGAAAAAAGTCTTTGATCTGTTTCCTGTGCTGCAGCAGCGTCTGAATCAGGATGCCTCGACACTTTCCGGCGGTGAACAGCAGATGCTGGCCATGGGCCGGGCCATGATGGCCCAGCCGAAGCTGCTGCTGCTGGATGAACCGTCAATGGGGCTGGCCCCGATTCTGGTGGCGGCCATCTTCAATGTCATTCAGCAGATCAATAAAAGCGGCACGACGATTCTGCTGATTGAGCAGAATGCCAAGATGGCGCTGAAAATAGCCGACCGCGGCTACGTTTTGGAAACCGGCAATGTCGTGCTGAGCGGCACCGGCGAGCAGTTAGCCAATACCGATGAAGTTAGAAAAGCCTATCTAGGGGGTTAACAATATGAAAGTTAAGGAGCGGATGACGGTCAAGCCGATTACCATCGGCATTGATACGACCATTTCGCAGGCCATGGCCATTCTGGACGAACATAATCTGCACCGTCTGCCTGTTGTAAACCAGCAGGGCAAGCTTATCGGTCTTATCACCGGTAAGGACTTGAAAGAGTACGGTCCGTCCAAAGCCACCAGTCTGTCGCGGCATGAGCTTAATTATCTTCTGACGGAGGTTACCGTGGAGACCATAATGGTCAAAAATGTTTTTACTATTTCTCCCGAGGCCCTGGTGGAAGAGGCAGCCGCCAAGATGCTGCAGGAAGATGTCTCCTGTCTGCCGGTCGTTGATGAAAATGACAAGGTCATCGGCATCATCACCCAGACCGACAGCTTTGAAGCTTTTGTGGATCTGCTGGGCTATCACCGCAAAGGTGCGCATATCACGCTGGCTGTCAGTAAGGACAGGGTCGGCATCATTGCTGAAATCGCCGAAAAATTCGCCCAGGCTGAGATTAATGTCTTCAATTTCGGCACTTACCGGACGGCTGACAAAATCACCCTGGTGATCAGGGTCAACAGCACCAGCGAAAAGAAGTTGCGCGAACTGCTGAAAGATGTCAGAGATACTGCAATCGAGCAGATTATCATCACCAAATAGAACATAAAACCGGGCAACCGGTTTTTTGGTGCGGTATTTCCGTTTAATTGGCAAAAGCGGGCCTAACTGCCGGCGGTTTGTGTTAACATATCTGATATGGATGATAACTACCAGGTATTCAACAGCGAAAACGTCGGCCGGACCATGATCAAGCTGGCTATCCCCTCAATCATGATGGCGATGGTCGATTTAATCTGCAATGTGGTCAACCAGATATTCATAGCCCAGTTGGGCAGCACGGCGATGGTTTCTTCAATATCCGTGCCGACAACCCTCAATTCTCTGATCTTTGCGGTCGGCGAGGCCGTCGGGGTCAGCAGTTCGGCTTTTTTAGGCCGGCAGCTGGGCGCTAAAAACGAAAAAAGCGTCAATGAGATATTCCGCACGGCCATAACCACAACCCTGGCGGTAGCCGGCATAATGGTGGCAGTGGCCTTGGGCCTGCTGAAGCCTTATGCCTTCTGGCAGACCAACGGCAATACCGAAGTCGTCCAGTACGCCCTGGCCTATGGCTATATTATTCTGATAAGTTCACTGTTTTCCGTTATCCGCAATTTTCTGACTTATTCGCTGCGCGCTGTCGGCGATATCCGGTTTTCCGCAACAGTAGTGATCAGCAGCATTATCCTTAATGTCATTTTGGATCCACTGTTTATGTTTGACTGGGGTTTGGGTCTGAATGTGTCCGGCCTGGCTCTGGCAACCATGCTGGCCCAGTTTCTGGCCATGGCCGCGTTGCTGTGGCGCATTATCAGCCAAAAGACAGTGCTGCGCTGGAAACTGTTTGATTTCAAGGTCAATAAGGACATCCTGAAGCAGATTTACAAAGTCGGCATCGCCGTCTATATCCGGGATGCGCTGCCTTCGCTGTCAATGACGGTAATGGTTAAGCTGGCTTTTGCCTACGGAACGGCTTTTGAGGCGGCCTGCAGCATCGGCCGGTATGCCATCTATTTTGTCAATTTCTTCATCAACGGCATTACCGCCAGTTTTCTGCCATATGCCTCCTATAATTATGGAGCAAAGAAATTCCAGCGGCTGCGCCACGGCCTGAAGGTCGATATGGGCATTGTGCTGGCTTATTCAGCGGTCATGACCACGGTGCTTATTCTTTTTGCCGGTCCGATCTTCGGACTGTTTGATCCCGGGGATTCCGATTCGCTGATCTACGGAACGCGCTTTCTGCAGGCTTATGCCTGGTCACTGCCGGTGTACGGGTTCTACCATATGGGCCTGACGCTGCTGCAGGCCACCGGCCGGGGCCGGGAGGCAACAGTTGTCTCGGTCTGCCGGCAGGCGGTTTTCTACATTCCTGTCATTGTCATTGCGGTCAGATTATGGGGCCAGACCGGAATTTTTGCCACCCAGCCGATATCTGACTGGTGCAGTGCCATTCTGACGGTCATAGTCTGTCTGCCACTGCTGCGGCAGATCAGCCAGCCTGACGGAACAATTGAATAAAATAAAAACTGAGCCACGCTCAGTTCAGGCTGTTGACAAAGTGGACCTATAAAAGGCAAGAAAGCCTAAGTGGCCACTT
>CAYTET010000032.1:4641-22472 GCA_964436975.1 uncultured Erysipelotrichaceae bacterium | reverse complement strand
ATTATTTGAATTTGTTTTTCTTGAACAGATCCATACTGAGGTTAACGCTGTCTGGGGAGACTGGACGGTAACCTAACTTTCTGACTGCTCTTGTTTGCGGTTTGGAAAGAGCCTCAAAGGGCGACTTTCCATTCAGATGGTCACGGCGAATCGAGTTAATCTGATTAATCATGATGTCGATATCACGCTGACTGAGAGAGTCAAATGATTGTCCCTGCGGGACAAAACGGCGGATGAATTCGTGATTGCGTTTTAGTCCGCCTTTTATTTTGGCCGGCTTGATGAGGGACAGAATCGTTATTCTTGACATTTAAACCGCAATTGTTTATAACAGAGAAGTAAAAGCGAGAAACGAGAAACGAATCAGCTGCCAGCCGGTTCAGCGAGGAAACAGCAGGTGCAAGGTTTCCATCGGAACAGTTTGATTTACCACTCGTTTGCCGGACTGTGAACAGTCCCGTTTCAGTTGCGTTAAAACTGTTGAGTGCATATCAGAGATGATATGAACAAAGGTGGTACCACGTTCGCCAGCGTCCTTTGCGATTGGGCGCTTTTTTTATGCTGAAAGGAAAGGAAAATAAAATGATTAACATCAAGGAAGACGAAAAACTCAGTATTATGAATCATTCCTGTGCCCACTTGCTGGCGCAGGCTATCAAGCATCTTTATCCGCAGGCTAAATTCTGGGTCGGGCCGGTTATTACCGACGGCTTCTATTATGACATTGATCTGGATGACAAGGTCATCTCCGAAGCCGATTTCCCGGTCATCGAACATGAGATGAAAAAGATTGCCAAAGACGGCAAGCGGATTGTCCGCCATGAGATCAGCCGCAGCGAAGCGCTGGAAATGTTTAAAGATGATCCCTACAAGATTGATCTGATCAACAATTTTGCCGAGGACGAGACAATCAGCTGCTACACGCAGGGTGATTTCACCGATCTTTGCCGCGGGCCGCACGTTGAAACGGTTAAGGAGCTGAAGTATTTCAAACTGCTTAAGGTTTCCGGCGCCTACTGGAAAGGCGACATCAACAACAAGATGCTGCAGCGGGTATACGGAATCTGCTTTGACAGCCAGGAAAAGCTTGACGAGTATCTGACGATGCTGGAAGAGGCTAAAAAACGCGACCATCGCAAACTGGGCCGTGAGATGGGGCTGTTCATGTTTTCGGAATACGGCCCCGGCTTTCCGTTCTGGCTGCCCAACGGCATGATCCTGCGCCAGCAGCTTCTGGATTTCTGGCACCGCGAGCATATTAAGGAGGACTACGTGGAAATCAGCACGCCGGTCATTCTGTCGCGGGAGCTGTGGGAAACATCCGGGCACTGGGATCATTACCGGAACAATATGTACACCACTGAAATTGATGAAAAGGACTTTGCCATCAAGCCGATGAACTGCCCGGGTTCCATTCTGGTTTACAAGAATGAGCCTCATTCATATAAGGATCTGCCGCTGCGGTACGCCGAGTTAGGCCTGGTGCACCGTCACGAAGCCTCCGGAGCCTTAAACGGACTCTTCAGGGTCCGGGCTTTTACCCAGGATGATGCACATATGTTTATGACCGAGGAGCAGATTGAAGGCGAGATTTTAAGACTGATTGCCTTTATTGACCGGGTTTATGCGGTTTTCAAGCTGCCCTACAGCATTGAACTTTCAACAAGACCCGAAAAGGATTATGTCGGTGATATTGCCGTCTGGGATCATGCGGAAGCCATTCTGAAGGAGGCCTGCGAGAAATCGGGACATGCCTGGAAGATCAATCCGGGCGACGGAGCTTTCTACGGACCCAAACTGGACTTCCATGTCACTGATTCTCTGGGCCGGGTCTGGCAGTGCGGCACCATTCAGCTTGATTTCAACCTGCCGGAGCGTTTTGACATGAACTATATTGCGGCCGATAATTCCAAAAAGCGGCCGGTAATGATTCACCGGGTCATCTTCGGATCAGTCGAGCGGTTCATCGGCATTCTGATTGAGCATTACGGCGGCAATTTCCCGCTGTGGCTGGCGCCGCAGCAGATAGTGGTCATTCCGGTCAATCCGGGTGTTCACAGTGAATATGCCAAACAGGTAGCTGACCGGCTGGCCGCGCAGAATTTCCGGGTCAAAATAGATGACCGCAACGAAAAATTAGGTTATCGTGTCAGGGAAGCCCAGATGCAGCGCATTCCGGTGCAGCTGGTGGTCGGCGATAACGAAGCGGCTAACGCATCGGTTACCGTGCGCCGGCACAACCAGACCGCTCAGCAGACCATGACACTGGATGAGTTTGTAAGCGCGGCTTTACAGGAGGTTGAGAAAAAAATATGAAGAAATTATTTATTGTCTGCTGCCTGCTTTTAACGGTTTTAAGCGGCTGCAGTTCAGCCCAGACCCCAGCCGATGACAAGGTTTTGACCGTTCTGGCGCCCAAAGGGGCACCGACGATCGGTATTTTAGGCTATGTAAAAGACAATGCGGCCCAGGTCACTACTGTTGACGGCTCAGATCTGCTGCAGGCGGCTTTTGTCAATCCGGATCCGCAGTATGATGTCATTGTCGCCCCGGTCAATCTGGGGACCAAGCTGATTTCCGCCGGCAAGAGCGATTATAAACTGGCGGCTGTTGTCAGCTGGGGCAATCTGTACATTCTGTCAACGGATGAGCAGCTGAAAGGCGATGCGGCTTTGACCGCTTTCGGCCAGGGAGCTGTGCCGGAAAAGGTTTTAGATACAGTCAAGGATACTTTAGGCTTTACCGGTGAAATTACCTGGTACAGCGCGGTCAGTGAAGTTGCCGGCCAGCTGATTGCCGGCAAGGCAACGACCGGTCTGGTCGCCGAGCCGGTTATGTCAAAGGTCATGGCTACCGCCGCTGCCAAAGGCGTTACGTACAACGTTGTCGCTGATCTGCAGCAGGCCTGGAAGCAGGCGACCGGCTTTGATAACTATCCGCAGGCGGCCATTTTTGTCCGTCAGGAAGATTATGATGCCCACAGCACCGTTTATAACAGCTTCTTCAGCACGGTTGACAGCTATCTGGCTTCATCTTCATCTATTGTCGATGACATTGCCAGTCTGAACAGTGCTGATGCGACGGCTGATCTGGTCGGTGTTGATGCATCCATCTTTACGGAAAATACCATTAAGAACATGAATCTGGATTTTGTATTTGCCGCCGACAGCCAGGACCAGATTCTGGAATTTGTCAAACTGTTTGGTGTTACATCGCTGGACGGTGTCCTGCTGACCACCAAATAAGAAAACCTTAATTATTACAGCCGACCGGAGACAAAGAAGATGTCTCCGGTTTTTTATATACTGGGGCCAATAGGTCATAGGGCGGGATTAAATCAGTATGTCCGCAAATCAGGACATAATACAGACCGGTTTTGGGCTTATAATAAAAAGAACCCAAAAACGGAGTGCAGGAGGCTAATTCTATGTACGTCAGCCTTAATTACGTCAGGAAGATAATCGACGGCAATAAATCAGATCCCCGTTATTTTCATTCGGCCGCTGAAAACCAGCAGGCTCTGGACTTCTATGCCAATGACCGCTATCTGGATGTCATGGTTTCCCAGCACGGTGACAGCTATGAGATCGTCGGCCACATCAAAGATGAGAATTCTTATAAAAACGAAATCGATGAAATTAAAATCAGGGCTTCCCAGGACGGCAAGAAGTTTTCGGCTTACTGCAACTGCTGGAGCTTTAATTTTTCCCATCGCTGCTGGCATATCGGGGCCATGCTGCTGCTGTGCAACGACCTTGATTTTGAGCATCTGCCCATTGATTATCAGAAGCAGCGCCGGCAGCTGAAAGAAAAGCGGCCGGAAATGATTGCGTTTCTCAAGCAGCAGGCGGAGGAAGAAATCAGCCGCGGCAGCATGAATGAGCTGCTGCGGGATGCCAAGGAAGTAAACAGCAATACCTTCAACCTGCAGCCGGCTGCCGAGATAGTCAAGCAGCTGTGCGTCTGTCTGGAACAAAACGAAGAACACTGGGAGATAAAGTTTAGGGTCGGGGCTGAAAAGAAGTATGTTGTCCGCAGCATCGATGAGTTTCTGACGGCTGTTGACCGCGGACTAAGTGTAAATTACGGCTCGTCATCGCTGACCTTTGCCAACAGAATGGAAGGATTTGACCAGCAGTCGGTGCAGATCATCGGCCTGATGCGGTATCTGCCTTTGAGCCGCTACCATACCCGCACCGTCAGCAGTGTCTGTGCCGTTGATGACGGCGATATTGATGCTGTTTTTGATAACTGCAGCCATCTTGACAGCCAGCACCGTGATTTTGACTGCAAGACCATCAGCCTGCCGGTGCATATAACGGCGGCCAAGCGGGATGACGGCGCGGTCGTTCTTTCGATGGAATCGGCCCAGACCATTGTCGGGGCCAAGGGGCTGTATTATCTCAACTGCGGGCCCCGGAACAACCGCTGGCTTTACTGCAACCAGGATGTCAAGTCCCCGATTGCCCTTAAGATGTATAAGGCGCTGGATGATGAAAAGACCCTGATCATTGTTCCGGAGAAAATAAGCCAGTTTGTCCGGCAGATCTACCAGAATGTCAGAAACGAGTTTGTCTGGGATGGTTTTGATTTTGAAGGGCTGTCTAAGACCGAAGAAGAATTAACCCTGTACGGCGATGTCAATACCAATGATGACCTGTTTTTCACGCTTGAATGCAAATATGCCGATGGCAGCAAGCTGAGCGGCTTTGATCCGGCCAACCGGAAGACTTCAACGCTGTGCGCCGGCATTGTCGAGGCCTTTGTCCGTTACGGGGCCGTCATCGATGAAACAGGCCAGTTTGCCCTGATGGCTTCGGATAAAGAAGAAACCGTTGATTTTGTCAATAAAATACTGCCGCAGATCAATGCGAAGATCACGGTTATGGTTTCATCAGCCATTCAGAATATCGGCGGCACCGCCGGCAAAAAGGAATTTCACTTCAGCATCGGGGTTAAAGTGGCGGAAGGTCTTTTTACCATGGATATCAGCAGCCAGGAAATCCCCGGGGACGAACTGGCGGCCGTCATCAGGGATTATCGTCTGAAAAGACGCTTTCACCGGCTGAAAAACGGCCAGATTCTCTCCCTGGAGTCGGCTGACCTGAAGGATCTTGATGAAATGCTCAACGAGCAGGGCGTCGAACTGGCCCAGCTGAAGAAGGATGAAATAGTTCTTAATCCCTACCGGGCATTAGGGATGCAGAGTGAGGACAATATTGAGGTCAAATGGAGTGATGAATACCAGAGCTTTCTGCACAGCCTGACCGACGTCAACCCGACTTCACTGACGCTTTCCGATTATTTTAAGGCCACCCTGCGGGATTACCAGAAATTCGGGGTAGAATGGATGGCCCACCTCGGCCGGCTCAATCTGAGCGGCATTCTGGCCGATGATATGGGCCTGGGAAAGACCCTGGAGGTGCTGACGCTTATTAAAACCGAAGGCCGCAAGCCGTGTCTGGTGGTCTGTCCGAGCAGTCTGATCCTCAACTGGCGGGATGAAATTGAGAAATTCTGCCCGGATCTTAAGGCGGTCTGCATAATGGGGGCCGCTGAATCCCGGCAGTATTTAATCGGCCTGTATGCGGAATATGACATAATGATCACTTCCTACGACTATATGCGCCGGGATGTTGATGAATATGAAAAGATTGCCTTTGACACGGTTATTCTTGATGAGGCCCAGTATATCAAAAACCCGCAGACCCAGAATGCCCGCTGCGTCAAGCAGCTGCAGGCCAAGCATAAGTTGGCGCTGACCGGCACGCCCATTGAAAACAACCTTTCCGAACTGTGGAGCATCTTTGACTTTCTGATGCCGGGCTATCTGCACAGTTACAACTACTTCCGCAAAAAGTTTGAGGAGGATATTGTCAACGGCAATGATGAGAAAGCCACCCAGCGGCTCAAGAAAATGGTGGAGCCTTTTATCCTGCGCCGGACCAAGACACAGGTGCTGACCGAACTGCCCGAAAAACAGGAAACCGCTTTAGCCCTTGAATTTTCAGATCTGGAAAAGAAGCTGTATCTGGCCAATCTGGCCCAGGTTAATGAAGAGATTGCCCGCCAGCTGAATATGCCCAAGCAGGATAAACTGATGGTTTTAGCCCAGCTGACCCGGCTGCGGCAGTTCTGTGTGGAGCCGCGGCTGGTCTATGATAATATCGAACAGACCGGCTCCAAGCTCAACGGGTGCATGGAGCTGCTGTCATCGCTGATTGCCAGCGGCAAGAAGGTCCTGCTGTTTTCCTGCTTTACCGGGGCCTTGGGGCTGATTGAAAGGGAATGCATTAAAAACAACTATTCTTATCTGCTGATGACCGGGGCCACCAGCAAGCAGGAGCGCCACCGGATGGTAGAGCAGTTCCAGAGCGGTCAGATTGATGTCTTCCTCATTTCACTCAAGACCGGCGGGACCGGTCTGAACCTGACGGCGGCCGAAGCGGTAATCCACTATGATCCCTGGTGGAATCTGGCTGCCCAGAACCAGGCCACTGACCGGGCTTACCGGATTGGCCAGACCAATAAGGTGATGGTTTATAAAATGGTCATGAAAGACAGCATTGAGGAAAAGATTTTAGAGCTGCAGAAAAAGAAAGGCGATCTGGCCGACCTGTTTGTTGAAGGGAATGAAGGCTCGCTGATGAAGATGAATCTGGCTGATTTGACCGAACTGCTGAAAATGTAAAAAGGGGGCGGTTTTGCGCGGAAAAGGGGCAAATGAGCACAAATTTAGCGCAAAAGTAGCAACATGATGAAAAGGGTATGCTATAATTTTAGTTGTTGTAACAGATCAAGGGATGGTGGCCATGAAATACGCCAAGTATCTGACAATCGCCTTTTTGATCGGATTATGGTATATCCTGGCAGCGCTTATCAGCAATGACATCCTGCTGCCGTATCCGCATGATGTTGTTATCCGGATGATTGCCATCGCCTCCACACTCAGTTTTTACCGTGTAACCGCTTTAACGTTTGTCCGGATGGGTGTGGGTCTGCTGATTGCAGCAGTCTGCGGGACAGGGCTGGGCCTGATTACGGGAATTAATCATCAAGCCGAAGCCTTTTTTCATCCGCTTGAGATTATCATCAAAACGATTCCCAATGTTTCCTACATCTTTCTTTCGCTGATCTGGCTGGGTCAGCAGCGCAGTGTTTATCTGGTCAGCTTCCTGATTCTGTTTCCGGTTTTCTACAGCAATGCCCGACTGGCCATGGAGCAGCTGGATCCTGATCTTAAGGATGCCATGCGGCTGTATCTGCCTAAAACCGGCAGCCGCATCGGTAAAGTTTATCTGCCGCAGCTGCGGCCATACTTCTTTTCAGCCCTGGGCAACGCCGTGGGGCTGGGCTACAAGGTATCGGTTATGGCTGAGATTCTCGGCCAGGTTCCCGACAGTGTGGGTCTGAAGATGCACCTGTGCCGGATCAATCTGGATACGACCGGGGTATTGGCCTGGTCCGTGTGGATTATTATTATGGTTGTGATATTGGATGGGATTGTCAACAGGATTAAAACATATCGTCATATGTTTTGATAGCTTCACTTGGGAGGTGAGATAATGCAGAAGTTGAATGAGGCTTCTCTGCAGAAAATCGATGAGATTGTGGCCCGCCATAAAGGAAAACCCGGTCCGGTCAAGATGATGCTGCATGAAGTCCAGGATGATCTGGGATATATCCCGTTTGAGGCGATGGAAAAGATCGCTGAGGCGGCTGGTGTATCGGTAGCAGAAGTTTATGGCGTCGTAACGTTTTATACGCGATTCAAAACCCAGCCGGGCGGCAAGCATGTCGTTAATGTCTGTCTGGGAACCGCCTGTTACGTCAACAACGCCCAGGCCTTGCTCGATAAGGTCCTTGAGCTGTCGCAGGCGCCGGTTAATGGCACCAGCAGCGATGGTTTATTCTCCGTCGACGCGACCCGCTGTTTAGGGGCCTGCGGTCTGGCACCGGTTGCTGTTATTGACGGCAAGGTTTACGGCCAGGCTTTGAAGACCGGTTCGGCTGAAAAGCGCATGAAGGAAATCATTGCCGCCGAACGGCATAGCTGATCAGAAAGGATAGAAAGGGACACAAATGAAACTTGAAGAGTTAAATAAGCAGTGTCAGCAGTACAAGGCTGAAATTGCGATGCAAGATGGTTCCTGCGACTATCGTATTCTGGTCGGAATGGATACCGGCGGCCAGGCTGCCGGAGCAACTCCGGTTTATGATACTTTAGTTGAGGAAGTTAAAAAGAATGGTTACAAATGCAAGGTGATTGCCGCCGGTGCTATCGGCGTCAGCTCCCTGGAGCCGATTGTTGAAATCGTTGAAAAGGATGGCACCAAGACCACTTATGTCCATGTCAATCCGGACAAAGCCAAGGAAATCATTGCCAGCCATATCGGCAGCGGCAAGATTGATCTGGATTATGTTGTCGGAACGACTGATCTGGGTAAGATGGGCCGCAAGGATGGCGATCCGGTTGTAACCGATATTGATGATACCGTCTTTTTCCAAAGACAGAAGCGCATTGTGCTGCATAACTGCGGCAAGATTGATCCCTGCGATATTCACGAGTACATCGGCGCGGATGGCTATCAGGCTTTAGCGAAAGCCCTGACGGCCATGAAACCGCGTGATGTCACCGCCGAAGTGCTTAATTCCGGTCTGCGCGGCCGGGGCGGCGCCGGTTTCCCGACCGGGCGCAAGTGGGGCTTTATCAATCCTGATGAAGATAAGGACCATTATGTAATCTGTAACTTCGATGAAGGCGATCCGGGAGCATTTATGAACCGGGCTGAAATTGAAGGTGACCCGTTTGAAGTTATTGAAGGCATGACCATTGCCGGCTATGCCATCGGTGCTCATCAGGGTTATGTCTATGTCAGAGCAGAATACCCGCTGGCTATTGAAAGACTTAACAATGCCATTGCCCAAGCCCATGAAAACGGCATGCTGGGCGAAGACATCATGGGCAGCGGCTTTAAGTTTGACATCGAGCTGCGCTTAGGCGCCGGCGCGTTTGTCTGCGGTGAAGAAACCGCTCTTATCCAGTCAGTTGAAGGCAAGCGCGGCATGCCTAATCCGCGTCCCCCGTTCCCGGCTATCTCCGGTGTCTGGGGCAAGCCGACCGTTGTTGACAACGTCGAAACGCTGTACAACATCCCGCTGATTATTCATCACGGCGCTGATTGGTTTACCGCTATCGGCGATGAGAAATCCCATGGCACCAAAGTATTCTGCCTGGCCGGCAAAACCGTCAATCCGGGTCTGGTCGAGATTCCGCTGGGGATGACCCTGCGCGAAGTCGTCTATGATATCGGCGGCGGCTGCCAGAATGGCAAGAAGTTCAAAGCTGTTCAGACCGGCGGCCCTTCCGGCGGCTGTCTGACCGAAAAAGATCTGGATACGCCTATTACTTATGATACCCTGGTCGCAGCCGGCTCCATGATGGGCTCCGGCGGCATGATCATCCTTGATGAAGACAACTGCATGGTTGACGTCGCCCGCTTCTACATGGATTTCATCTGTGATGAGTCCTGCGGCAAGTGCACGCCGTGTCGTGTCGGCACCAAGCGGATGCTGGAAATGCTGACAAGCATTACCGAAGGCAAGGGAACCCAGAAGACGATTGAGGACCTTAAGTATCTGGCGGCTGAGATTAAAGACAGTGCGCTGTGTGCTCTGGGCCAGACTTCAGCCAACCCCATTCTTTCGACAATGAATAAGTTCCCGGAAGAATACCAGGCCCATATTGAAAAGACCTGCCCGGCTCATGTCTGCAAG
This sequence comes from uncultured Erysipelotrichaceae bacterium, assembly GCA_964436975.1. Classification (GTDB taxonomy): domain Bacteria; phylum Bacillota_I; class Bacilli_A; order Erysipelotrichales; family Erysipelotrichaceae; genus CAYTET01. The sequence goes on along the minus strand of CAYTET010000032.1, from coordinate 12,695 downwards.
AAACTGCTTAAATATGAAATCGATCGTGAAAAATGTGTCGGCTGCGGCGCCTGTGAGCGCAACTGCCCGGTCAAGTGCATTGCTCCGACTGATTACATTGCTCCGGGCAAGAAACTGCCCGCCCGCGCTATTGATTCATTCAAGTGCATCAAGTGCGGCACCTGCATGACCACATGTCGCTTTGGCGCCATTACCAGAAAGTAGAAAGGGGAACTCAACATGGTTAATTTAAAGATCAATGGTATCTCGGTTCAAGCTGAGGAAGGTTCCACTATTCTGGAAGCCGCTATTGCCAATAACATTTATATTCCTACATTATGCTATCTGAAGGACATCAATAAGTCCGGCGCCTGCCGGATGTGTCTGGTGGAAGTCAGCATCGGCGGCAAGCCGGCCCGTGGTTTGGGCGCGGCCTGTGTCTATCCGGTCAGCGAAGGCATGGAAGTCAGAACGAATACGGAAAAGATCATCAACGCCCGGCGCAATACGCTGCAGCTGCTGATGTCCAACCATTCCAAGGACTGCCTGGCCTGCATCCGCAACCAGCATTGTGAATTACAGAAGCTGTGCGAAGAGCTTAATGTCCGTGAAGTCCGCTATAAGGGCGCCACGACGGCTCCCAGCTTTGACGATCTGGGCAACGGCATTACCCGTGACACGACCAAATGTGTCCTGTGCGGCCGCTGCATTGAGACCTGCAAGAAAGTGCAGGGCTTAGGTGTTTTAGGCTTTATCAACCGTGGCTTCAAGACAACCGTCGGCCCGATTATGGACCACAGTTTTGCGGAAGTTAACTGCATGCAGTGCGGCCAGTGCGTTATCAACTGCCCGGTCGGGGCACTGGCTGAGAAAGAGGAAATCCACAATGTTGTGGATGCCCTGAATGATCCTAATAAGTATGTCATCGTGCAGACTGCTCCGGCTGTCCGCGCCTCTTTGGGCGAGGAATTCGGTATGCCTATCGGCAGCCGGGTTACCGGTAAAATGTGCACAGCGCTGCATCAGATCGGCTTTGACCGCGTTTACGATACCAACTTCGGCGCGGATCTGACCATTATGGAAGAAGGATACGAGTTCTTGTCCCGTGTCAAGAATAAAGGCGTTCTGCCGCTGATCACATCGTGCTCACCGGGCTGGATCCGCTACATGGAAAGAAACTATGCCGATTTAATTCCGCATGTTTCCAGCTGCAAGAGCCCGCATATGATGTTTGGTGCTATCCTGAAATCCTATTTTGCCCAGGTTAAGGGTCTGGATCCGAAAAATATTTACACTGTTTCGATCATGCCCTGCACGGCCAAGAAGGATGAAAAGACCCGTCCGCAGATGGAAGAAGACGGTATCCGCGATGTGGATGCTGTTCTCACTACCCGTGAACTGGGCCGGCTGATTAAAATGTACGGCATTGATTTTACAACTTTGGCCGACGGTCAGTTTGATCAGGAATTATTCGGTGATTATACCGGCGCCGGAGTCATCTTCGGAGCAACCGGCGGTGTTATGGAAGCCGCATTGCGGACGGTAGCGGATGTGCTGTCGGCCGATAACGGCGGCAAGCCACTGGAGCATATTGATTATGATGCTGTCAGAGGCCCGGAAGGGGTCAAGACAGCCGAACTGGATCTGCCGGGAGTCGGCAAGGTCAAAGTCGCGGTTGCCAACAGCATGCATTATGCCGCTCCGCTGCTTGATGAAATCAGAGCCGGGACCAGTCCCTATGCCTTTATTGAGATAATGGGCTGCCCGGGCGGCTGCGTCAACGGCGGCGGTCAGTCAATTATTCCGGCCCGCATCAAGAATCATCTCGGCCTGACTGAAATCAAGAAGGCCAGAGCCAAGGCTCTGTATGATGAGGATGTTGCCATGCCGATTCGTAAATCTCATCTTAATCCGCAGATCCAGGAACTGTATAAGAACTTCCTGGGTGAGCCGTTAAGCGAGAAGAGCGAAAAGTATCTGCATAACACTTATTCAGCCAAGAAAAAGTATACCTTTGTTGACTGATAGGAAAGAGTAATAAAACTGCATGCCCGCTGGATTGCCGGCATGCAGTTTTTTTGACTGCTAGAATTAATTATCAGACGCCAGGTCCTGATAATGATCTGTCAAGACAGTTATTATTGGCCTGTTTGGGCAAAAGCGTCATAGAAACTTTCCGCCGGCAGCTGCTGGAGCCCGGAGACCTGGCCGTCACCAAATTCCATAATTACCAGCCGACCATCAGTCAAGCGGGCCAAATCGGCGGTGATAAAATTGCTGACGACTTTATCCGCAATGCTTTGGATCCAGCTATTTTCCGAATCAGTAAGGCCAATGGCTGCCTCATTGCCCCAATAACCGCTGATTGATAAGATCCGCCCGCCGCTGATAAAGATGCGGTATTCTTCAGAAAGGGGCATGCCGCTCTGCGGATGAAACCCCGTTTTCTTCAGATTCAGAAATTCTCTTAAGACGACTCCGCCGACCAGATCGTCACCCTGCCGGCTGACGAAGTTTTTCGCAACGGTTTTAAAGGCGGCGGTGTTCTGGATATTATCTATAAAGCAGGCCTCATACCATTCATGCTTACGGCTTTTCACGTAGTCCTTAATGATATACGGGCCTTTGAGAGGCTTGGCAATGTTCAGCACGTCATCAATACTGCTGCTGGCCGTCCAAACAGAGCGGGCAGTATCTTTTTCAAATTCGCCATACCATCCAGGCAGCAGGTGGTAATGATTGTACTGGTCAGGTGTATTAATCAAAAAGAGACCTTTATTCTCCAGCAGGTCATAAAAACGCCTGTACATAGCTGGCTTCATCATCCATCCGCGGTAAATAATAAGGCCTGACAGGCAGCTGGATGAAAGTTTCAGCCGGCCTTCGGCCATCTCTTCATAACTGAAAAGAGCCGTGCAGAAGTGTTTGCCGGCCTGCTGGTATTCCAACTGATAATCAGGATCAGGCTGGCGGAAGGACAGGGGATCGGCGCAGAAAAGAAAAGTCAGATTGGCCGGATTCTGTAGCAGAACAGTGCCTTTAAGCTTCTTTTCATCAAGGGGCTGCAAAAGTAGGCCGTCATAGTAAGCCAGGTCAGCGGCGCCGTCGGCTTTGCGGCTGATCATTTCCACGGATTTGATTATGAAGCGGCTGCCGGACAGATCATAAAAAATGCTACCTGGGGACAGTACCTCTGGGTGATTTTTTCTGACAGTATAAACAGTATCCCTGTCATTCAGCGGCATATTGTCAATGATTCGCAGCACGGTGGCCATGATGTCAGCTCCTTTATGGGTATTAACATAATAAGGGAAGAATTATTATCGTTTCCAGTATAACCTAATTTAATTGCCTTATAAATATAAACGAAGTCTGCTGTCAGCTGCCACAGCTGCCGGCTGCTGGCGTTATCGTAGGACAAAATCATTTTTGTTTCGTTGAGACAAAATCATTTTCGTTTCATAGAGTACCGGGCTTGCCAAAAGAGCCATTTGACATACCTGTCGTAAAATACTATTATTATCTAGTTATTTATTCAAGGAGCTGATTTATCTAAATGGATCCGCATTTGTGCACCATCATTCTATCTGAAACAGCTACAGCTGATATCACAGCTGCTGAAACCCGGTCTTCAGGGATCTGGGGATACATTATTCTATTGATAATTTTAATTGGCGTTAACGCTTTTTTTGCGGCCAGTGAGCTGGCCGTCGTTTCTTTGAATGACGCCAAACTGGAGAAAATGGCCAAGGAGGGCAACCGCAAGGCTATTCTTCTCTATAACATGACCCAGAAGCCAACATCGTTTTTGGCGACAATTCAGATTGGCGTCACCTTATCGGGCTTTTTAGCTTCTGCCATTGCGGCTGACACCTTTGTCGACATGCTGATAGGCTGGCTTGTTCCGCTGAATATTTCATGGATCAGCGAAAGCTGGCTGCGGCCGGTTTCCCTGATTGTCATTACTCTGCTGCTTACGTACCTGACCCTGATTTTCGGCGAACTGGTGCCTAAAAGAGCCGCGATGCGGGACAGCGAGAAAGTTGCTTTTGCCTGTGCCAATCCGCTGCACTGGACTTATCTGTGCCTGAAGCCTTTGGTATGGCTGGTCAGCAGCAGCACCAATAAAGTTGCCAAACTGTTTGGCATAAAAGATACCGACAACAACGAAGAGTATTCGGAAGAAGAAATAAAGATTATGGTTGATGCCGGCAATGAAAAGGGGCTCATTGATTCCGAAGCCAAGACAATGATTAACAACGTTTTTGAGTTTGATGACCGTACCGTTGGCGAGATCATGACCCACCGCACCGATGTGACGGCTTTGGAGATCCATGATTCGCTGGAGACGTGTCTGAAAAACTTTAATGATTTCGGCTATTCCCGGCTGCCGGTCTACAGCAAGGATATTGATAACATTGTCGGCATCCTTTATGTAAAGGACCTGCTGGACCGCTTCATCGACAAGAAGAACAAGCCTTTCCATATTAAAAACTACATGCGGGAGCCGCTGTTTGTCTATGAGACTACCAAGTGTGACGAGCTGTTTGCCCAGTTTCAGAAGAAAAAGGTGCAGATCGCAATTGTTATCGATGAATACGGCGGAACTTACGGCGTTGTAACGATGGAAGATCTGCTGGAATGCATTGTCGGCAACATTCAGGATGAATTTGATGAGGAAGAAGAGGAGATTACCAAGGGCAAGGACGGCAGCTGGATTGTTGACGGAACTACTTTGATTGATGATGTCTCCGAACTCATCGGCCAGCAGCTTGATGATTCGGAAAGCGATACAATCGGCGGTCTGGTCATTGACACGCTGGGCTATGTTCCGGATGAGAAGAGCCGGCCGGCAGTTACTATCGGCAATGCCCGGTTCACCATCATAAAAATGGATGACCAGTCGGTTGAGAAAATCAAAGTTGAAAAACTTGCCGCTGACACTAAGTCAATCGATGTAAATACCGATGACAATGATTAAAAACTGATATTGCATAAAACGGTCAGCGATGATCGTTTTTTACTGGGCAGGGTCATTGTGCCAGCCGGATTAGTGTGCTATATTATTGATGGTCTTTTATCAAGAGCGCGGGAGAGAATCAGCTCAGTGAACGCGCACCAACCCAGTCAGATAGGACGGGGTGGTAAAGCTGATATCGATGAAAGAGAGTTATTTTCTCTCTGAAATAACTTTTTTTTTGAAAAAAAGACTTAGAAAGACAGGAAATAACTGTGAAAGATTATTATTTTACCAGTGAAAGCGTGACGGAAGGGCATCCCGACAAGATGTGCGACCAGATCGCTGACGCTATTCTTGATGAGGCCCTGCGGCAGGACAGCCAGTCGCATATGGCGGTGGAGTGCACGATCAAAGATGATCTGGTGCTGATTTACGGCGAAGCCAACACCCGCGCCAAGATTGATTATGAAAAGATTGCCCTGGGTGTGATAAGGGATATTGGCTATACCGAAGACTATCATGTCATCATGAAGATTTCCCATCAGTCAGCGGAAATTGACAGTGCCGTGCATCACAGCCTTGTGTCAGCCGGGGATCAGGGCATGATGTTTGGCTATGCCTGCAGCGATACGCCCGAATATATGCCGGCACCCATCTATTTTGCTTCTAAGCTGGCCCGCCAGCTGACCGCCTGCCGTCATAGCGACAGCCGGCTCAGACCTGACGGCAAGACCCAGGTCACCGTTGAATACCGCGATGACAAGGTATCCAGGATTGATGCCATCGTTGTTTCCAGCCAGCATGTGGCCCAGATCAGCCAGCCTGAGTTAAGACAGCTCATCATGGAAAAGGTGATCAAGACGGTCATCCCGGCGGAGCTGCTGGATGAAAACACCAAATACTATGTTAATCCTTCCGGCTCGTTTGTCGTGGGAGGCTCGTTTGGCGATTCGGGAACGACCGGGCGTAAAATAATCGTTGATACCTATGGCGGAATGGGCCGGGTCGGCGGAGGCTGCTTTTCTTCAAAGGATGCCTCTAAAGTTGACCGTTCCGCGGCTTACTATGCCCGTTATGCGGCCAAAAACATTGTGGCCCATCAGCTGGCCGGCAAATGCGAAATCCAGGTCTCGTATGCCATTGGCATGGATGAGCCGCTGTCTATCTATATTGACACTTTCGGCACCGGCCGGATCAGCGACGAGGCGATATTGGAAACGGTGAAGCGCAACTTCAATTTCAATGTCTCCAATATCATCACCGAACTGGACCTGCAAAAGCCGATCTACCGGGCGGTTACAAACTATGGCCATTTCGGCCCGGCGGACCGCAGCTGGGAGAAAATTATCGATTTGAAGTAAAAAGTCCTTGCATAAGATGCTGATTTATGGTTTTATTATTCCAGTAACTTTAAAGACGGTACCGTGAGACCGGCAAGTTAGCGATAGGCTTTTTACATAGGCTTAATTCGACCTTGCCCCTCTGCGGATGAGGTCTTTTTTGGCAGAGAGGGGCAAGATGAAAGTCAAAGCGCAGCTGATGAGTGAAGAAGACGTCAAAAGAACGCTGGTCAGACTGGCCCACCAGATCATCGAGCAGAATCACGGTGTCAGTGATGTCGTTCTGATAGGCATCAAAACCCGGGGGATTCCTTTGGCCCGGCGGCTGGCTGACAACATTGCCGATATTGACGGCAGCCGGCTGGAAGTGGGCGAACTTGATATCACCATGTATCGTGATGATCTTTCAAAAATCGCCGCTGATCCGGTCGTGTCTTCCACCCATGTTCCTTTTGCGATAACGGATAAAACCGTTATTCTGGTGGACGATGTAATCTTCACGGGAAGAACGGCCCGGGCCGCTTTGGATGCGCTGGTAAGCCTGGGACGGCCGGCCAAGATCCAGCTGTGCGTTCTGGTTGACCGCGGTCACAGTGAACTGCCCATTAAGGCCAATTATGTCGGTAAAAACATTCCAACTTCGCTGAGCGAGGTTGTTGCTGTGCATATGGAAGAGTATGACGGCAAGACGGATGTTGATATAGAGGAAAGATAGAGGAGGGTTCTGCAATGTCAGAAACAAAGGATGAAGTTTACGGTTATCTTCCTGATGAGAAACCATCATTCGGGAAACTGCTTCTGTATGCTGTTCAGCAGGTCATAGTAATGTTTCCGGCAACGGTTACCGTTGCGCTTATCACCGGCTTTCAGGTCAGCACCACGATTTTTGCTTCCGGTCTGGCAACCTTATGCTTTATTCTGATTACCGGCAAGAAGATTCCGTTATACTATGGTTCCAGCTTTGCCTATCTGACGGCGATTTCTTCAATGGTTTTAGCCGAAGGCAGCGCCGAGCAGATTGCTTCATGGCAGGCCACCGGCATTCTGCCCACCGAACTGATTTCCAAGGCCCAGTTCGGCATTATCTGCAGCGGTCTGGTTTCCATTGCCGCTGGTCTGATTGTTAAAAAATTCGGCCATAAGGCGGTTGAAAAACTGCTCCCGGCCACTATTACCGGCTCGGTATCAATGATCATCGGTCTGACTCTGGCCGGCAATGCCATGAGCGACGCCTTTGTCTCCACCGGCGGTCAGTACAATGTCTATATCTACTGCACTGTTTCAATGGTTACACTGCTTTCGACAATTATCTATGCCCGGTATTTAAAAGGTATTTTAGGCCAGCTGCCGCTTCTGTTGGGCGCTGCCACCGGGTGTCTGGTTGCGGCACTGTTCTATTTTCTGGCTCTGGATTCAAGCTGGCAGCTGTTCCGCTCCATCTCGGATGAGTCATTGAACTCCTTGTGGTCCTTCGGTGTCTTTGCGATTCCGGCCTTCAGCCTGCCTAAATACAGCCTGACTGCCCTGATCGGAATCATGCCGATTGCCATCGCCACTATTCCGGAATCAACTGCCCATATGTATCAGCTTGATATCTATGTCAATGATGTGGCCAAGAAAAAGCATTCAACAAAGAAGTATGACATTGCCAGTCTGCTGGACCGTAATCTGATCGGTGACGGTCTGTGTGATATGGTCTCCGGTTTTGTCGGCGGTCCGGCCGGTACAAACTACGGTGAAAACATTTCGACAATGGCCATCACTAAAGTCTTCTC
>CAYTET010000032.1:0-4631 GCA_964436975.1 uncultured Erysipelotrichaceae bacterium | reverse complement strand
CGGTTCTGATTGCGGCCGCCATCATCGCTATGATCATTTCCTGCTTCACCCCGCTTATCAAAGCCATCTATGGTATTCCTCTGGCCGTCTTAGGCGGTTTGGAAATCTATCTGTACGGCGCCATTGCCGCCCAGGGCATTGCCATTATGATTGATAAGAAAGTTGACATGTTCTCCTCTAAGAATATTGCCGTAATTGCTTCTATCTGCGTTATCGGCATCGGCGGCCAGTATGCCTTCGGCGGAAATATTCCCTTCTTCGGAATCTCCGTTCCCTGCATTGCGGCAGCCTCAGTCTTCGGAATTATTCTCAACGCCATCCTGTCAATTGGCGAAAAGAAGAAAGCTGTTACCGAGTAAGCATCGGCCCAGTATAAAAAAAAGCGGTTCATTGAATCGCTTTTTATGTGGGCGGACAGCCGCTGATTACTGGGAAGTGGCCGTAAGGCGCAGAAACAGCAGGGAAGGCTTGGAAAACAGGCGGGCATCGACCGCTGTTTCACCAAGGCCGCTGGATAAGTACAGTGTGGTTGTAGCCGTTGTCTGCATTCCCAGCTTGTAGGAACCGGAGGCGGCTGAAGTTTTATAGGAGCCCAGACCGGGGAAATTGATCTGCAGGTGATGGGAGTGGCCCGACAGGGTCAGATCGCACCGATTGAGCGGAAAGGTATCGGCCAGCTTGGCACCGTGGATTACCGCAATAGTATAGGAGGAATCCAGAACGCTGCTGAAAGCCGCTGTTGTATCGGTAAGCTCCGGATTATAGCTGAAGCCGATCAGATTGATATAGGCGCTGGTGCCGTTGTGAATTTTAAGGGGTGCGCCGTATTTCAGCAGTTCAAAATCAGCATCCGCAAGGATGGCGGTTACCAGACTCTGCCGCTGGGAATCAGCGGTATCAAAATCACCGAGAATGGCGAATTTGCCGCCGGGGGCGGAAAGACCTTTCAAAAAGGCCGTGACGGTATCAATATCCTGCTGGCTGACGGCATAGCCCTCATCAAAAAGGTCGCCGCCGAAGATCACGATATCGCTGCTGAGCTGGCTGATCTGCTGCTGCAGAATCGACAGCCGGCTGCTGTCAAAGAAAGAGCCGTATTCCAGGTCGGAAAGAAACATGATGCTGACGTTATCAAAGGCCAGAGGAATCTGAAAACTGCCGGCGGTCTGATAATCAACCGTAAAGTGCTTTTGTGACCAGCGAGTGGCATAAAAATAACTTCCGCCGATTGCTCCCAATAAAAAAAGGATGACGGCTATGCAGATCACAGTTTTTCTGATAACGGGATTTTTCATGCCTTAATTGTAACACTACTGCCTGATTGAGCAAAAGAATCTTTATCAGGCAAATGAAAACCAGCCGGGCATAAGCCCGGCTGTTCAGTTTCCACTGTTGGATGATGAAGAATGAGAAGCCTGTTCACTGGCCATATCGGCATCTATGCAGATGATAACCCCGATAAGCAGCAGTTCATCCTGATCCGGGGCAAAATCAATCTGGTAGGAATCACCCCAGGACAGCCAGGCCTTGCTGACAGTCGCAATGGCTGTGCCGACGGCATCATAGACGACAAAATCGTGATCCATGAAATTCCCTTCAACATGCCAGTTCAGATTCTCAATGTTGTAGGAACGCTTGAAGAAGGTGAATTGCCGCTTTACGGTAGCGGCCAGCACATCACCCCGTTTCAGATAATAGCAGGGCAGCAGGGTAAGTATTTTCTGCTCAATGAAGAGCAGCTCGTTATCATTAAGGTCACAGATATGCAGCTTGCGGCCAATGGTAAAAATATCACCGACTACCGAGTATACTTCAGCCCCGTCCTGGTCCCGGACATAAAACCGGTCGTGCAGGGAAAATACTTTCTGTTTAATGTAGAGTTTCATTTTTCTTGGCCGGATTCTTCCGGTTCGCTTTCTTGGCGGCCGGTTTTCCGGTGCCAGCTGTATTCTTCTGGACATCGCGCTTTGCCGCCATGGCAGCCATCGCTTCCCGGGAATTTAGAATAACAGGAATGACAATGGGATTGCGATGCGTTTTATTGTATAAGAACGGCTCAAGGGTTTCGCGGATGCTGTTCTTCAATTCACCAAAAGTTACTTTCTGCTGCATCTTCTTTTTAAGATTGTCAAATACCAGCAGTTCGGCTTCCTTGAGCAGGGTCTGGTTTTCCTTGATGAAGACAAAGCCGCGGGAAACGATATTAGGTCTTACCATTATCTTGTTATAACGTGAATCGATGGTCACAATTACCGCCACCAGGCCGTTATCAGCCAAAATTTTGCGATCACGCAGAACCGCAGTGGCTACGCCGGACGAATCGGTGCCGTCTACATAGATATCATCAGTCTGAATGCGGTTGGAATAGGCATAGCATTTATGATCACGTAGGATGACAACATCGCCGTTGCCGCAGATGAAGATATTCTCCCGCGGGATGCCGGTGGCCATGGCGGTATCAGCATGCTGGCGCAGCATCTTGTATTCGCCGTGCATAGGCATGAAGTAATGCGGCTGGACCAGCTGCAGCATCAGTTCCTGCTCCTCTTTGGAAGCATGGCCGGTGGTATGCAGGCTGTTCAGGGTGGTTCTGGTCTTGACGACGGCACCCAGCCGGGTCAGGGAGTTGATAATCTTATTAATGCCGATTTCATTGCCGGGGATGGCGCTGGACGAAAACAGGACGGTATCACCGGGGATAATCTTGATGAAGCGGTTGGAGCCGCTGGCCATCCGGCTTAAGGCGGCCAGAGGCTCGCCCTGGGTGCCGGTGCATAGAATACAGACCTTGTCCGCGCTGATGGAATCCAGGGATTCGGGCGGAATAAAGTCACTGTCCTTAGCGTCGATATAGCCCAGCTGGCGGGCAATGGTAACAACCGAGTCAATGGAGCGTCCGATAATGCAGACCTTGCGGCCGCAGGTAACCGCGGCAGAAATAATCTGCTTTACCCGGTATACATTGGAAGAGAAGGTGGCAATAAGCAGCCGCCCCGGTGTTTTCTGGATTTCTTCCAGCAGGGAGCGGGCCACTTCTTTTTCGGAAATTGAAAAGCCCGGTACGGCCGAATTAGTCGAGTCAGACAGCAGCAGGTCAATGCCATAGCTGCCCATAAAGCAGATGCGCTGGTAATCAGCGTTAGCTTCAGCCGTAATAGGGGTGAGGTCAAATTTAAAGTCGCCGGTTGACATGACCCAGCCGTTGGGGGTCTGGATGATCATTCCCAGACAGTCGGGGATGGAGTGGGTAATCTTAAAAAAGCCTACATGAAAATATTTGGAATTGAACCGTGAATCATGATTGACGACATGAAGCTTGACCCGGTCAGTCATGTGCTGCTCATCCAGATGACGCTTTATCAGGGCGATGGTCAGGTTGGCGGCGTAAATGTCCCTGATCGGACAGACCTTCAATAAGAAGGTGATGCCGCCGATGTGGTCTTCGTGGCCGTGGGTGACAAACAGACCTTTGATTTTCTCCTGATTGCGGATCAGGTAAGTGTAATCAGGAATGACATAGTCAACCCCCAGCAGTTCTTCATCAGGAAACGAAACACCTGCATCGATTATGATTATTTCATCATTAACCTGCACGCAGTAGGTGTTTTTTCCAACTTCACCCAAGCCGCCCAGCGCAAAAACAAGCGTATCATTTGGCAGAATGGTATCGGCAGTCTCATTGACGAGATTTTGTTGGATAGTCATTTAATACTCCTTTCTATCCAATAACGACAGCTCCGTCAAGCGGAGCCTGTGGATTTTTCTTGTTGATGTGGTCATAGTACAGATGACCGTATAAATGATCAATTTCATGCTGCATAACAATAGCCGGGTAATCAGAAAGCCTGATTTCAATCTGCCTGTCCATTATTAAATCGTAAGCTGATACTGTTATTCTGGCATATCTTGGGACAATGCCGCTGACATCAGGAACAACACTGAGGCAGCTTTCCCCGTTTGCCAGGTATGACTTCTGAACCGAGTTGGAGATAATCAGTGGATTGGCCAGGGCAAACTCAACCGAATCCTCTTTAGTCGGGCCGGCTATAGAAACAGCCAGCAGCCTTTTCGAAATGCCGATCTGCGGCGCAGCAATGCCAACGGAGGGCCGCAGACTGTGCTTTTCACAGTATTCATCGCTGTGCGTGCGGCGGACATAATTCAGCAGGTCTTTAAGGATTCTCTTATCTTTGGCCGTCAGGGGCAGCGGAACTGTTTCAGCTTTCAGGCGCAAAACAGGATTTGGATCAAGGATGATATCAGCAGCTTCAATAATCATTATATTTCCTTTCGTCAGTCTAAAAAGACCGAACGGATATATTGATGGTATATTTTCCAAAGATAACACCAACTACACAAATTATTATACACTAAACACGGATAATAGTATATCATTTTATTATGAAAAATGCTTTAATTAAATGATGGAATAAGGAGAGCAGATGGCGGCCAAAAAGATAAAAAAATGGATAGGAACGCTGCTGGCTCTGCCGGCAAATAGTGACCGTCTGATTAACGGCTGCACTGTTTTTTTGATGCTTTTCGGAATGATGATGACGGCCAGCGCCAGTATTTCCAGCAAGGACAGCGTCGTCTCTGAAGTCATGATGTCAACGCTGCGGCAGGGGTCC
>CAYTET010000031.1:0-22556 GCA_964436975.1 uncultured Erysipelotrichaceae bacterium | reverse complement strand
AAGACTACAATAAGAATCTTAAAGAAGGCGAAACGCCAATGGAGAAACTTCCATTTATTGTTGTGATTATTGATGAGCTGGCAGATCTGATGCAGGTGGCAGGCAAGGAAGTTGAGGGCTCAATTCAAAGAATTACACAATTGGCACGTGCCAGTGGTATTCACCTGATTGTAGCTACACAGCGTCCAAGTACTGATGTAATTACTGGTTTAATTAAATCCAATATTCCATCACGTATTTCCTTTGCGGTTTCTTCTTCAATTGATTCACGTACAATACTTGATGCAACTGGTGCTGAAAGACTATTGGGCAATGGCGATATGCTCTATATCCCGATGGGTGAAAGCACCTGTCAGCGCATCCAGGGTGTCTATGTTACCGAAAAGGAAATTGACACCATTACCAATTACGTCAAGACCCAGGGCAAGCCCAACTATGATGATGCGTTTATCGAATTGAGCGCCCAGATGGCCGAAAATGAAGACGGCACTTTCAAGACCGGAGTCAGCGGCATTGATCCCCAGTATGAAGAGGTCAAGCAGTTTGTCATCCAGACCCAGAAGGCCTCGACATCGGCTATCCAGCGTTATTTCGGATTCGGCTACAACCGGTCGGCCCGGATTGTTGATATGCTGCAGCAGGAGGGCATTGTCGGTCCGGTCAATGGCTCCAAGCCGCGGGAAGTCTATGTCAAGCCTGATAATGATCCAACCAATAATACTTAAAGCGCCTTTAGGGTGCTTTTTGTTGGAAATAAGCCGATTGCGGTTATCCGGTTTGACAACCTTGTATTGTGTCAATACAATTAAAAAGTAGAGAAAAGGTGGCGCTTATGTACAAAAAAATCTTGCTTAAGCTTTCCGGTGAGGCCTTATCCGGGCAAAACAGCACCTATGATGCGGATATGCTTCACCAGCTGGCTGTTGACTTAAAGGAAGTGTTGGAATCGCATGTTCAGATCGCTATTGTGGTAGGCGGCGGCAACGTCATCAGGGGCAAGTTTGCCCAGCAGCTGGGTCTGCCCCGGCTGAAAGCCGACCAGATGGGCATGCTGGCAACGCTGATGAATGCTCTGGCAATCAGCGGAGCACTCGAGCAGGCCGGAGTGGCCACTCTGGTGCAATCAGCCATTGAAGCGGACCGGATTGCCGATATTGTCAATCCTGAGAAAGCCAATCTGGCACTGCAGCAGGGCAAAATCGTCATTTACGGCGGTGGCACCACCAATCCTTACTTCTCTACCGATACTGCCACGGCCCTGCGGGCCGCCGAAATCGGTGCTGATGCCATCCTGATGGCTAAAAACGGGGTGGATGGCGTTTATGATGATGACCCCCGCTACAACCCCAATGCCAAGCGCTATGAAACCATGACCTACCAGCAGATTATTGACGGCCGGCTTAAAGTTATGGATCTGACAGCTGCCATTCTGTGCATTGAAAGCGGCATTCCGGCAGTGGTGTTTGATATGAAGAGTCCGGATATTATCAACCGCATTATTGCCGGTGAAAAGGCCGGAACGCTTATTACAGTGAAATAGGAAAGGAAACCTTTATGATTAACCTTGATGAATATAAACAGCGTATGCAGAAAGCAATCGATACTTTTGACGGCGCGCTTAAAACCATCCGCACTTCCAGTGCCAATCCCAATTTGATTGCCGGTGTTCATGTTGATTATTACGGCATGGATACGCCGATCAACCAGATTGCCACCGTCGGAGTAGTGGAAGGAAAGCAGCTTTTAATCCGGCCCTATGAGGCCACCATGGTCAAGACGGTTGAAAAGGCCCTGTTTGCGGCCAATCTGGGGCTGACTCCGCAGAATGAGGGCACCCAGATCCGCATTGTGGTTCCGCCGCTGACGGAAGAAAGGCGCCGTGAGTATACCAAAAACGTGGAGAAAATGGCTGAAGAGGCCCGCATTGCCGTGCGCAATGTCCGCCGGGATGCCAATGATGCCGCCAAGAAAGACAAGACGATGCCGGAAGATGTCCAGAAGGACATGATTGAACAGATTCAGAAAGCCACCGATGAGGCCATCAAGAACATTGACAATTTAGCTGATGAGAAGAACAAGGCTATAATGACAATCTGATGAATACCATACCGCAGCATATTGCCATTATAATGGACGGCAACGGCCGCTGGGCGGCGCTGCAGAATAAACCCGTTACCTATGGCCATTATAAAGGCGCGCTGAATATCCGCAAAATAACCATTGATGCCCAGCAGATGGGTGTCAAGGCTCTGACGCTGTATGCTTTTTCTACTGAAAACTGGTCGCGCAGCCAACAGGAAGTCGATTACCTGATGGGCCTGCCGGCCATTCTGTTTTCCACTTTTATCAGTGAACTGATGAGCCGTAACATCAAGGTTGAGGCCATTGGTGATCTCGACCGCTTTCCCCAGGCCACCCGCAAAGTGATCCTGGATGCGATCGAACAGACTAAGGATAATGACGCCATGAAGCTGGTTCTGGCCGTAAACTATGGCAGCCGGGCTGAAATTGTCCGCGCCTGTCAGCTGTATGCCGGCCAGGTGGCCGCCGGGCAGCGCCGCAATGATCTGACCGAGCAGCAGTTTGACCAGTATCTGTATACCAGTGATCTGCCGCCGGTGGATCTGCTGATAAGAACAAGTCTTGACTACCGGCTGTCTAATTTTCTGCTATGGCAGCTGTCTTATACCGAATTGTATTTTTCGGATGTCTACTGGCCGGACTTTGATAAAAGCGAACTGCAGAAAGCTATCGCTTCATATTCAGCCCGCCAGCGCCGCTACGGAGGGAGAATCGCCAAATGAAACAACGTTGGATCACCGGTATCTGCATAGTTGCTGTCCTGTTTCCCCTGATTTACATCGGCGGAATTCCTTTCATGATAGCTGCCGCTTTCCTGATGGCTGTGGCCTGCTTTGAAATAACGCGTCTGGTCAATAAAAAATGGCCGGCTCTTTTCAATGCCAGTCTGTATGTCTTCTTCTTCGGCCTGCTGGTCGCCGGCTATTTTGATATTGAAATCTATTTAGCCGTTGATATTTTGATCATCATCTATCTGTTCGGCTGGGAAGTGTTCAACGTCAACATCACGCTGGACCAGATTGCCATGGTCTATCTGCTGTTTAATATCTTCGGCCTGCTGCTGATGGGCGTATGGGAATTCTATGAAATTAACAAGATGCTGATCTTTTTGATGATCGTCGGCACCTGTGTCACGGATGCCTTTGCCTTATTCGGCGGCAAAGCTTTTGGAAAGCATAAGATGGATGAGCGTGTTTCCCCCAACAAGACCTGGGAGGGAGCCATTATCGGTTATATCGTCGGGGCTGTTTCCACCTTCCTGTTTGGCTATTTCGTAATTAAAACACCCTTGGCCCTGATTATTCTGGCGGCTTTATTGGAGCCGGCGGTAGGGCAGATCGGCGATCTGGCTTTTTCATCCATTAAAAGACATTTCGGGATCAAGGACTTCGGCAATATTTTCCCGGGTCACGGCGGCGTTTTAGACCGGCTCGACAGCATCAGCTTTAATACTATCCTGCTGTATGTTCTGACGCTTATTCTGCTATGAGCAAAAAAGTTCTGATTCTCGGAGCTTCCGGCAGCATTGGCCAGCAGACTGTTGATGTCATCAGCCAGCATAGCGATGCTTATCAGATCACCGGTGTTTCCGTAGGTCATAATATTGAATTCCTGAAAAGCTTTCTAAATCACTGTCCGGTCGGCTTTGTCTGCGTCCAGCAGCCCCAGCAATTGCCAACTCTGCAGGAAGAATACCCCTCAGTGCGCTTTTTCAGCGGTTCTGACGGCCTTATTGAGCTTACCTCGGTATGTGACTATGATTTGGCGGTTAACGCCCTGCAGGGCTTTGTAGGGCTTGCTCCGACCCTTAACATCATAGAACACGGCCATGATATCGCTTTAGCCAACAAGGAAACCCTGGTAGCCGCCGGTGAACTGGTAATGGCAGCGGCCCGCCAGCATAAAGTCAGTATTCTGCCGCTTGATTCGGAGCATTCGGCAATCTGGCAGTGTCTGCAGACTTCCCAGGTATCTGATATAAGCCGGCTGATCATCACGGCATCCGGCGGCAGTCTGCGCCAGTACAGCCGGGCCGAACTGGCTGATGTCACCCGGAAGCAGGCTTTAAACCATCCTACATGGAAAATGGGCGCTAAAATAACCATCGACAGTGCCACCATGATGAACAAGGGCTTTGAGATCATTGAAGCCCACTGGCTTTTCGGGATGCCTTATGAAAAAATTGATGTCATCATTCATCCTGAATCTGTTATTCATTCGATGATTGAATTCAAGGATCATACGGTGATGGCCCAGCTTGGAGTCAGCGATATGCGTCTGCCCATCCAGTATGCTTTATCCTATCCCCGCCGCTGGACCAACAATTCCGCATCATTGGATTTGGTACAGCTGGGCCGGCTTGATTTTGCGGCCGCTGACTTTGAACGCTATCCGCTGCTGCAGCTGGCTTATGAAACCGGCAAAGCGGGCGGCAATAAGGCCGCGGCGGTAAACGGTGCCAATGAAGCCGCCGTACGGATGTTTTTAAATGATGAAATCGGCTTTCTGGATATTGAAAAAGCGGTCTTTTCAGCCGCTGCTCACATGACATTCACATCCCGGTGTGACTTAAATGATATTATTCAGACTGATAACTGGGCTAGACAATATGTACTTTCAAAGGAGTGGATGAAAGAATCATGACCGTAATTTATTTTATCATCCTGCTGGGCGTGGTTATTGTCGTCCATGAGCTGGGTCATCTGGTATTTGCCAAAATATTCCATGTCTATGTCCGCGAATTTGCGGTTGGCTTCGGGCCCCGGCTGCTGAGCCATAAAAGCAAGGAGACAGTCTACTCACTGCGCGCTATTCCTCTGGGCGGCTTTACGTCCATGGCTTCTGAGGCCAATGACATGATCGAAGGGCAGAGTGAGACCGATGAGCCGATTCCGGCTGACCTGCCGCAGGAAAGAACCCTTAACGGCATTAAAGCCTGGAAGCGGATTATTATTCTAGTTGGCGGGCCGCTGTTTAATGCCCTGCTGGCTGTGGGTATTTTCATTGCCATGATTACCATCAATGGCGGCATGAACCAGGCCCCCAAAGCCATTGTCGGCGAAGTAATGGCCGGTTCGGCGGCTGAACAGGCCGGTCTGCAGGCCGGCGACCTGATTGTTGAGATTGATTATTCAGACGGCACTTCCATCAAGCCGCAGACCTTCAGTGATATGGTTGAATATAACAGTCAGAATCATGATACGGCTGTCTACACCATTCAGCGCGGCAGCCAGACCCTGACCTTTGAAATAACGCCTGTTTACAACGAGACTGCCGGTGCCTATCAGATCGGCATCAAGAGCACCGATTATGAATTCATCGAAATGAACTTCTGGCAGGCCATACCCGCCGGAATTGATTACTGCTGGCAGGTGGTAGTTTTGACCTTTACGGCCATTATCAAACTTTTCAGGGGCATCGGCCTTGATTCGCTGAGCGGCACCATCGGCATCTACAAGACTACCGAGACTGCGGTATCTTATGGCTTTGTTACTTACCTTTCCCTGATGGGCTGTTTGTCCGTTAACCTGGGACTGATGAATCTTATTCCGGTGCCGATGTTTGACGGCGGCCGGATTCTGATAACCGTTGTTGAAAAGATCATCGGTCACCGGCTCAGCCCGAAAGTAGAAAACGGACTGATGGTTGCTTCCCTGATTTTGATCGCCGTTCTGTTTATTTACGTATCCTACAACGACATAATAAAGCTGCTCTGACAAATAAAAAAAGGATTCAGGTAATGATGTCAACTGGCCATCTGACCAAAGACTGGATTATCATGAATCCTTTTTTTATTGTTACTTCTTCTTTTTGTTGTCAGCCTGCTGGCGGCGGGCGGCCGCAGCTGCTTTCTTTTCTTCAGCCAGCTGGTCCTTGCGGGCCTGCTCGGCTTTGAGTTTGGCCTGTTCAGCTTCCTGCTTCTGGGCGGCCATGGTTTCTTCTTTCTGCTTCTGCAGCCGCTGCTTTTCTTTTTCCTCATCCTCTAAGACCCGGTAGGCAACTTTGCCGACCAGCGTCTTGGGAAGCTCGGTGCGGAATTCAATCTCCCGCGGCATGGCATATTTAGAGATGTATTTAGAGCAGTAGTCCATAATCTCGGTGCGGACGGCTTCATCACCGACGATGCTGTCCTTCAAAACCACAAAGGCTTTGACATGCTGGATGCGGTAAGGGTCATCCACGCCGATGGCGCAGCTCAGCAATACTTTCGGATGGCCATCAAGGATGTTTTCAATCTGGGAAGGATAGACATTATAGCCGGATACCACGATCATCCGCTTAATCCGCTGCTTGAAGTAGACAAAGCCATCCTCGTCCATAAAGCCAAGATCACCGGTATGAAGCCAGACCAGACCGTCTTTATGCTTAATCAGCGTCTGGGCGGTTTCTTCCTGGTTGTTGAGATAGCCCAGCATGACTGTCGGGCCGGTCAGGCAGATTTCGCCTTCTTCATTGGGCTTGAGCACCGTTGTGGAATTAGGCTTGACAATGCAGTAGAAAGTGTCGGGGTAGGGCAACCCGATTGAGCCGGGCCGGTAATCATCCTTAGGGGTCAGACAGCTGGCCGTAACACATTCCGTGGTGCCATAGCCTTCCCGGACCTGGATATGGGCATGATGGCTCTTCAGGAAATTATCAACTTTTTTCTTCAGTTCGATTGACAGCGAGTCACCGCCGGAAAACATACCTTCCAAAAAAGAAAGGTCAGTCTTTTCCAGTCCTTTGGTCCGCAGCAGGGCTTCATAAAGTGTCGGCACGCCGGCAATATAGCTGGGATGATATTTCTTAAGATCATTGGCATAGTTTTTAACACTGAAGCGGGGGATCAGAACACAGTCAACACCATGGCTCAGGCAGGTGTGAATGCCGATGCCCAGGCCAAAGCCGTGAAACAGCGGCATAACGGCCAGCATTCTTTTGCCCGGACCCAGCGGGGTCTGCATGGCTTTTTCCGACTGCAGTGACAAAGCATTGAAGTTGAGGTCGGAAAGCTGAATACCTTTAGTCGTGCCGGTTGTGCCGCCCGAATAAAGGATTACAGCCGTCCGGTCAATCTTAAACTTGGCGACACTGACCGGCTTAGGATACTTCCGGCCCATTTCCAGCATGTCTTTCCAGTTGATGGTATAGAATTCACGATGCTGGACGCCGTAAATGCGGGTATTCTGCAGGCGCATAGCAATAGCCAGCGGCAAAGACAGTTCATCGGCAATCCGGGCACGGACAATAATGACGGTATGATCGCAGTCCAGCCGGGCCGCAACTACCTTGTCATACATCTGATCCAGCACCAGAATGGCTTTCGAATTGGAGCAGTTAAGATAAAAAGTAATCTCACCCTGGGCCGACAGGGGATGAATCATATTGGCAATAGCCCCCAGCCGGTTTAAGGCATAGAAAGAATCAATCGCCTGCGGACAGTTAGGCATGCAGATGGTTACCGTGTCTCCGGGCTGGATGCCGATGGCGGCATAAGCCTTGGAAGTCAGATCAATTCTTTCAATAAATTCGCTGTATTTGACCTTCTTGCCCATAAACTCATAAGCAATTGAATCAGGGTTCTGCACAGCGACATTCTTAATCATCTGATACATCGTCTCAGGTTTATAATCAATCTCGTGTTTTTTGGTGAAGAATTCAGCCCATCTTTGATCAGTTTCAATATTTTTTTCGTTTTTCTTTTCGGTCATTGTATTTCCTTTCTCTGGCATACCCGCTTATTATACCTTTATTCTGCGTAAATTTCACATAATTTTATGTTCCCGGCCGGCCCGCAATACAGCCGCCTGTCAAGTTAGCGTATCTTAACATTAAATAGTGCGCTAGAATCATTTCATGACAAACAAAATTATTGCCCGTTTTCTTAATAAAAAAGACAGCGGCAGTGCCGGAACCCTATCAAGCACAATCGGCCTTATCTGCAATATATCCCTGGCCGCTTTAAAAATGCTGCTGGGCATCATCAGTCATTCCGTGGCTATCTGCAGTGATGCGGTCAATAACCTGTCGGACTGTGCTTCCTGCCTTATTACCATTTTCGGCTACAAACTGGCGGCCAAGCCGGCTGATCCTTCGCATCCTTTCGGCCACGGCCGGATCGAATATATGATCAGCCAGGCCATCGCCGTATTGATAATCATCGTTGGTCTGGAACTGCTCAAAACTTCCTATCAGCGCATTATTGATCCGCAGGCCCTGGTATTTTCTTATTGGGTCATTATCGGTCTGGCGGTTTCCATTGCCGTCAAGCTGTGGATGGGCTTTTTCAACCGTCAGCTGGCCCTTGTCAGCAATTCGACCGTCCTGCAGGCTGTCAGCAGCGACAGCTTCTCGGATGCCGCCTCTACTTCGGTGACCTTTATCTCTTATGCGGCGGCGCCGTTTCTTAGCTTTCCGGTTGACGGCATTGTCGGCCTGTTTGTCAGTGTGCTGATTCTGTATGGCGGCATAAAAATTCTGAGCAATACAATCTCCGAGCTGCTGGGCCAGCCCTGCAGTCCGGAAAAGATTGAGAAAATCATGGATATTATTGCTGCAACTGACGGCATTCTGGGCGTTCATGACCTGCTGGTGCACAATTACGGACCGAATAAGCAGGTTGGAAGCGTTCATGTCGAAGTGGACGGCTATCAGACCGTATATAAGGCCCATAACATTATTGATAAGCTGGAAAGGGAACTGTACCGGCAGACAGGGGTGGAAATGGTCATCCATATGGATCCGGTGATCCTCAACAACAAGTTTTATGCGGCCGCCAAACAGAATATCACAGCCCTGCTGACCGGCATTGATGAAGCCATGTCATTCCATGATTTCCGTGTTCTCTATAACCCGGATGAAACCTGGACTTTTGATATTCTGGTGCCTTATTCATTGAAAATGAGTGATGAACAGATCAGTCAAATCCTTACGGAAGCCTTGAAAAAGGACTATCCCAAAATTAATTTCGAATTTCATTTTGATCGAAATTTTATGGGTTGATATGTAATTTAAAGCCGGTATTGAGTATAATAGACAGGTGAAGTGAGGTAGGTCATGTTTTTAAAGCGCATTGAAATGCAGGGATTCAAGTCTTTTGCCGAATATACCGTCATTAACTTCGAATCCGATTTTACAGGTGTTGTCGGACCCAATGGCTGCGGTAAAAGCAATATTACCGATGCTATCCGCTGGGTCTTAGGCGAACAGTCGGCTAAAAATATGCGTGGCACGGCAATGACCGATGTCATTTTTTCAGGTTCCCAGGATAAAAGAGCGGTCAACCGCGCTGAAGTTTCGCTTCTTTTTGATAATTCCAAGCATTTTCTGAATATTGATTATGAGGAAGTCGAGATAACCCGCCGGCTGGATGGCATTTCCGGAGAAGGGGAATACTTCATTAATAAGCAGCGCTGCAAGCTGAAGGATATTGTTGATCTGACCCTGGATACCGGTCTGGGCAAGGATTCTCTTTCCATTATCTCCCAGAACAATATTGCCGATTTTGCCGAAGCCAAGCCGATCGAGCGGCGGGCTTTATTTGAAGAGGCGGCCGGGGTAGCCAAGTATAAGAAGCGCAAGATTGAATCGCTTAACAAGCTTGAGCGCACCCAGCAGAATGTTGACCGGATGATGGATGTTGTCGGCGAACTGGAAAAACAGGTCAAGCCTTTGGAAAGACAGGCCGGCAAAGCCCAGGCCTACCGGCAGAAAAAAGAAAGACTGAACCAAATTGAAATTGCGGTTCTGGTCAGTGATATCAACAGCTATGCCAATGACATTGCCACTTTAGACCAGCAGCTGAGCGACTCGGACTATAAGGAAACAGCCGCCACGGCTTCAATCGGTCAGATTGAAGAAGAAATTGACCAGCTGAAAGGGGAGACCAAGAAGCTGGATAATGAAGTGCAGAAGAAACAGGATAATCTTCTGCAGGTAATAAACGAGATCCAGACGCTGGAAAAGCGCAAGGTTGAAGTTGATGAGAAGAGCAAATATGTTCTGGCCTCTTCTTCCAACAGCGCCGACCGGCTGGCCGAACTGGGCCGGCTTTTTGAAAGTGCCCAGAGTGAATACAATGACCGGCAGAAGCGCTATGATGAACTGACCGCTGATATCGAACTGACCGCCAGTCAGCTTGAAACCGCCGACCAGAATCTGACCGGACTTAAAAACAGCCTGGATGATGCCAACAATAAATACAATCATTTGAATAACCGCCGCATGGTTCTGGATGCCCAGCTTAAGGCTCCGTTTCAGAATCAGATGGGCGTTAAGAGTGTCATTGATGCCAAAAGCGCCCTGCCGGGAATCTGCGATGTTGTATCCAGCTGCTTTACCCCGGACGAGGGCTACCAGCTGGCAGTTTCAGTAGCGCTGGGAGCAGCGGTTTATCATATCATTACCACTGATGAAGCCGCGGCCCGCCGGGCGATCTCCTTTTTAAAGAAGAATCACAGCGGCCGGGCTACTTTTCTGCCAATGACGGTTATGCAGCCCCATTATGTCAATAAGGATCACCAGTTTGTGGCTGATCATACAGACGGCTTTCTTGGTCTGGCTTCCGACTTTGTCGAATGCGATGAGAAATATGACGGCATTCTGCTGTCACTGTTGGGCAATGTTCTGGTCTGCCGGGATCTGCCGGCGGCCAATGAACTGTCCGGACGGCTGAGCCGGCAGTATAAGATAGTCACCCTGGAAGGGGATGTCGTTCACCGCGGCGGCTCCATGACCGGCGGTTTCAACCGCTCTATTGAATCACCCCTGACCGTTCAGCAGGAATTTGACAAACTGAGCATCACCGTGGAAGCGGCTAAAAAAGAAGCCGATGATTTCTATAACCAGTACAGCAAGATGAATCACCAGAAAACCCGGATTGATGACGACCTGGTCCAAAAGCGGATTGAAAAAGCCCAGCTTGAACAGGTTCTGGCCATTAAGCGATCCAAATATGAGAATCTGAAGGAGCAGTACGATTCCCTTAATCCGGAAAAGAGCAGCCTTCCTTCGACTATTGACCAGCTGACCGCCTCATTAAACGAAAACTATGCCGCCCGCGACAGTCTGACCAATGACATTTCGGCCAAGCGCGGCCGCTATATGAAGGCCAATACCGAACTGGCCCGCAAAGAAAGCCAGCTGCGCCAGAAGCGCAGTGAACTGAGCGATGTCAATCGGCTCCGCTCCCAGGCCCAGGTCAACAAGACGAAGCTTGAAACCCTGCGTGATACTCATCTGGACAGACTGATGCATGATTACCAGATGACTTTTGAACATGCCAGTCAGCTGCCTTTTGAAGGCGACCTTGACGAAGCCAAGACGGAAGTCAGCCAGCTGCGCATGGAAATTAGCGAGCTGGGCAATATTAACATGGAAGCGCCCGAGCAGTTTGAAGAAATAAATGAACGTTACCAGTTCTTAACCAAGCAGCTTGATGACCTGAAGGAAAGCCGTGAAAAACTGCTGCAGGCCATCAACGAGATGGATGATGTGATGACGGTGCAGTTCAAGGAAATGTTCAACCGTATCAACAGCAATTTGCCGGATGTCTTTACGGTGTTCTTTGGCGGTGGCAAAGCCCGGCTGCGGCTGGAAGATGATTCAGATGACTATCTGAATGCCGGCATTGACATTGATGTCCAGCCGCCCGGAAAGACGGTTAAAAATATCCGCCTGTTTTCCGGCGGTGAAAAATCAATGATTGCCATCTGCGTTCTGTTTGCCATTTTAAAGTCCCGGCCGATGCCGCTGTGCATCTTTGATGAAGTTGAAGCCTCCCTGGATGAAGGCAACGTCAACCGCTATGCCAGTTATATCCACCAGTTCTCAACGGATACCCAGTTCATTGTCATCACCCACCGGCCCGGTACCATGACCGAATGTGATGTTCTGTATGGTGTGACCATGCCCACCCGGGGTGTCAGCAAGCTTATCAAAGTCAAATTGAAAGATGCCTTAGCTTTTGCGCAGGAGGGCCGCGAAGATGAATCTGTTCAAACGGACCGGTAAAAAAGAGCAGATCAGCGAATACCAGGCCGGCTATGGCAGTCTGCATCACAGCTTCGGAGTGCATCTGAATGCCCTGGCTGAGAGCCGCCAGCCTTTTGACAGCGCCGCCCAGGAAGAGATGCTGGCCGTGCTGATTCAGGCCGATGTCGGTCTGCCGGCAGCGGAAAAGCTTGTCGCAGCCGTTTTAAAAGATTACCAGGATTATAATCTTACAACCACCAGTCAGGCGGTTGACTGTCTGCTTTATCAGATTGACCAGCTGTATGATCAGGATCATATCCCGCCCCTTACTTTCAGTAAGCAGGGGATAAATGTCATCCTGATGGTCGGAGTCAACGGCTCAGGCAAGACGACTTCAATTTCCAAGCTGGCCTGCTATTACATGAAGCAGGGGTACAGCGTCGGAGTTATTGCGGCCGATACTTTCAGGGCCGGCGCCATTCAGCAGATTGAGAAATGGTGCGAACAGCTGCAGATCCACTGCTTCAGCGGGGCGGTCAATGCCGATCCGTCCAGTGTTCTTGTCGACGGCTGCCGCTATTACAAGCAGCATCCGGTTCAGATCATCATCGCTGATACGGCCGGAAGGCTGCAGAATAAAGTAAATCTGATGAATGAGCTCAGCAAGATGAAAAAAGTGATCGGCCGGGAGATTGAAAATGCTCCCCAGCAGATCTGGCTGACCGTCGATGCCACTACCGGCCAAAACGGGTTATCCCAGGCGGCCAATTTCATTGCCAGCAGCCAGGTCAGCGGCGTTATTCTGACTAAGATGGATGGCACTTCCCGGGGCGGCATTTTTCTGGCCATCCGGGACCAGTATAATCTGGCTGTCCGCTTCATGACCGTCGGCGAGAAGATCAATGATCTGATTCCGTTTGATATCAATGATTATCTGAATACCCTGCTGGGTGATGGCGATGAGTGAAAAAAGGGACCAGATCAATGAATTGCTGCCTTTCTACCAGAGCCTGCTGACCGAAAAGCAGCAGATGATACTGAACTGGTACTACGGTGAAGATCTTTCCCTTTCTGAAATCGGCCAGAACCTTGCGATCAGCCGGGCGGCGGTCTTTGATTCTCTGAATATCGGCCGCCAGCAGCTGCTTGACTATGAAGAGAAACTGCACCTGTATGCTGATTACAGCTACCGGATGAAAATATATCAGAAGCTGATGGATTTAAATGATTCGAAAGTAACATCGATTGTAGATGATTTACTGAAAAAAGAGGAGGAGTAACCACTATGAGTAAGGTTATGGCTGTTAATGCCGGCAGTTCATCTTTAAAGTTCAAACTTTTTCAGATGCCGGAAGAAATCGTGCTTACCGAAGGCAATTTTGAAAGAATCGGCCTGGAGGAAGGCATTTTCACCATCAAGGTGAAGGGTGAGAAAATCAAGCAGGAAAGACCGATCAAGGACCATAAGGAAGCCGTGGATCTGCTGCTGAAGGCCTTGGTCGACTACCATGTTGTTGATCATCTCGATGAGATCAACGCCATCGGCCACCGGGTTCTGCATGGGGAAGAGAAATACAAGGAATCAACAATCTGCACTCCCGAAGTAGCCCAGGATATTCTCAATATGAAAGAAATGGGGCCGCTGCACATGGTGCCCAACTATACCGGCTATAAAGCCTTTGCGGATGCTCTGCCCAATGTGCGCCATGTCACCGTCTACGATACGGCGTTCCATCAGACGATGGCTCCGGAAACATATCTGTACCCGATTCCCTATGAGTACTATGAAAAGTATAAAGCCCGCCGCTACGGCTTCCACGGCACTTCCCACCAGTATGTCATGCGCCGCTATGCCCAGCTGGTCGGCAAAGATGAAAAGGATGTCAATGTCATTTCCTGCCATTTAGGCAACGGTGCCTCGCTATGCGCCATCAAGGCCGGAAAGTGCATCAATACCTCAATGGGCTTTACCCCCTTAGCCGGAATCATGATGGGGGCCCGCAGCGGTGATGTCGATCCGTCACTGGTTCCTTATCTGATGGATAAGACCGGCAAGGATGCCAAGGAAATCATCAATGAATTCAACCGCAAAAGCGGCATGCTGGGTATCTCCGGAATCTCTTCGGATGCCCGTGATGTCGACAAGGCCTTCAAAGAGGGCAATCCGAAAGCCATTCTGGCCCGCAAGATGTATGCCCAAAGAGTTGCCGGCTATATCGGATCATATTATGTCCAGCTGGGCCATGTTGACGGCATCATCATGACTGCCGGGCTGGGCGAAAATGATGCCAGTGTCCGCGCCGAGGCTTTGGATCTGCTGACCGAGCCGCTGGGCGTCAAAATTGACCATGAGTTCAACCAGACGGTCCATGGCACGGAAGCCCGCATTTCCACGCCGGATTCAAGCATTGATGTCTGGGTTATCCCGACAAATGAAGAGCTGGTCATTGCCCGTGACACGGTAAGACTGCTGAATTTAAAGTAAAATTGCGAACCGGCCGCTGCCATGCAGGGACCGGTTTTCTATTCGGGCCGGCTGATAATATGTTAAGATAACGATATGGAACAAAACATCAGCTTCAGCCAGATTATCGCTAAAATCGCAGAAAATAAGCGGATTATTATTCTTCGTCATGTCCGCTCTGATTTTGATGCCTGCGGCAGCCAGCTGGCCCTTAAGGAAATAATCAAAGATAATTATCCGGATAAGGAAGTATATGCTTTGGGTCAGGATGATCTTGACTGTCCGCTAATCGAACCGATGGATAAAATTGATGATGACAGTTTAATCATCAATTCTCTGGCTTTCATTCTGGATACTTCCAGCAAAAACCGGGTTGATGATATGCGGTATACCATGGCCAAAGACAGCATCCGGATCGATCATCATATTTTCATTGAGAAAATTGCGGCCCATGAATTCATCGACCCGCAGGCTTCTTCGACCTGTGCCATCATAACCCGGCTATTGCGGCAGACGGACCTGAAAGTATCCGTCAAGGCGGCTAATTATCTTTATGCCGGCATGAGTTCCGATTCGGTTCAGTTTACCATTGCCAAAGTTAAGGCTGAAACTTTCCAGCTCTGCGCCTATCTGTGCGAAAAGAATGTCCAGATAGACCGGGTCAACCGGCTTATCTATTCTAAATCAAAGAAACTTTTCAGCTTTGTCTGCTGGTGCGGCCAGCAGGTGCGCTATCTGGATAATGTCGGCTATGTCATAATCAACGATACAGACCGGCAGCGCTTCAATTTAACCATCAGCCAGGTCAAAGACCAGGTGAATTTAATGAACAATATTGAAGGAGTGGACTGCTGGATACTGGCCTGTCAGCTTGAAGGCGATGATTACAGCGTCAGCATCCGCAGTTTTAACATCCCTATTGACCAGATTGCCGTTAAATACGGCGGCGGCGGCCACAGTCTGGCCTGCGGCATTCCGCATGTCACATATGCCCAGTTAGGCCAGCTGATCAAGGATACAGCGGCCCAGGCGCGGTGCTGATATGCCGGCGCTGCTGTACAACCGCTCCTGCTACTCGCTGCTGCAGAGCAGTCTGCGGATCAAACAGATTGTAAGCTTTGCCAAAGATAACGGCTATCAGGCCGTCGGACTGTGCGATACCGATGTTCTTTACGGTGCCATGGAGTTTTTTCACTGCTGTCAGAATAACGGCATAGCCCCTTTAATTGGGCTGCAGGCCGCTGTTGAAATAGGGCAGGAGAAATATCCTTTTCTGATATTTGCGGCCAATGATGCCGGCTACCGGCAGCTGATGGCTGTTTCGACGTATCTGGGCAGCCAGGAAAGTTTTCTGACAGAGGAAAAGACTCATTTTCTGCAGCAGAATGGCTGCAAGATTATCGCCCCGGTTGTCGGCGGCTATATTGAGCATCTGATCCACCAGAAACAGAATGAGCAGCTGACGGCTTTTTTACAGGAATATGGCCGTTTGGGTTCATTTTATGTGGGCCTGGGCCCTAGCAGCAGCCGCTTTAATAAGGACAGCAATCCCTACATCAGCCAGCTCTGCCGGCAAAACGGCCTGCTGACCGTAGCTATTCCGCTGGCTCTGTACCAGACCCCGGCTGATTTTGAAAGCTACCGCATCCTGCAGGCTATCAGCCAGCAGCTAACCGCTGATGATCCCCAGCTGGTCTTTCAGAATGACCGGCCGATGCTTCCGTATGAGCAGCTGACCACTTTATTTGATGAGGAAAGCATCCTGAATACCGACGTCTTTGCCGCTGACTGTCATATTGAAATGAAGCTGCCGAAGGCCTCGCTGCCTAAGTTTGTCTGTCCGCAGAATGCCTTGAGCAGCCAGTATCTGTACGAACTGTGCCATGTCGGCTTGAAGAAGCGCTTTGATGACCGTCCGGTGCCAATAAACTACCAGCACCGCTTAAATTATGAATTATCCGTCATCAATTCGATGGGCTATGATGATTATTTTCTTATTGTCTATGATTTTATCCGCTTTGCCCGCAAGCAGGGCATCTATGTCGGGGTAGGGCGGGGCTCGGCCGCCGGCTCGCTGGTGGCATATGTTTTAGGCATTACCCATATCGATCCGCTGCAGTTCGGACTGCTTTTTGAGCGCTTTCTTAACCCGGAACGCATCTCCATGCCGGATATCGACACCGATTTTCCGGATAACCGCCGCCAGGAAGTAATTGATTATGTCAAAGAAAAGTATGGCAGCCAGCATATCAGCCAGATCATTACCTTTGCCACCCTGGCCGCCCGCCAGGTCATTAAGGATACGGGAAAAGCCCTTAAGATAAACCCGTCTACCATCGACATACTGGTCCGCAATATTCCCAGCCAGCCCCGCATCACTTTGAAATCCGCTTATGACAGCAGCCCGCGCTTTAAAGAGGCCGTCCAGTCTTCCGCCGCTAACCGGCATCTGTACCAGATTGCCCTGCAGCTGGAAGGGCTGCCGCATCATATTTCAATCCATGCGGCCGGCATTGTCATGAGCAGCCAGGATCTGATTGAAAATGTACCGCTGGTTAAAATTGACCAGAACACCTTTGCGACCCAGTATACCATGGAATATCTTGAGGAGCTGGGCCTGATCAAAATGGATTTTCTGGGTCTGCGCAACCTGACGACGATTGCCGAGATTTGTGACCAGGTCAAAGCCAGTCCGGCCAACAGTTCGTTCAATATACTTAAAATTCCTTTGGATGATGCCAAAACCTATCAATTAATCTGCTCAACAGCCACTACCGGAATTTTCCAGCTAGAATCTGACGGCATGAAAAACCTGATCCGCCAGATCCAGCCGCATTGTTTTGAGGATATTGTCGTCACCATTGCGCTGTTTCGACCCGGGCCGATGGCTTACATTCCCGAGTTTCTGCAGGCCCGCCGGCATCCGGAAACCGTTGTTTATCCGCACCCCAGTCTGAAGAAGGTGTTGGAGCCAACTTACGGCATTATGATCTATCAGGAGCAGATCATGCAGGTTGTGCAGATCATGGCCGGCTTCTCTTTAGGCAAGGCTGATATCCTGCGCAAGGCCATCAGCAAGAAAAAAGATGACCAGATCAAGGCTATGCAAGATGATTTTATGGCCGGCGCCCGCAATAACGGCTATCCGGAAGATGTCTGTGAAAACGTCTTTGCCATGATCAGCCGCTTTGCCGGCTACGGTTTCAACAAATCCCATTCCGTGGCTTATGCCATGCTGGCCTACCAGCTGGCCTATCTCAAGGCCAATTATCCGCTGGCTTTTTATAAAGCCCTGTTAAACAGCTGTCTGGGCAATTCGACTAAAACCAGTGAATACCTGATTGAAACCCGGCGCTGCAGCATCAGCATTCTGCCGCCGGATGTCAATAAGAGCTATGCCGAATATCATATTGAGGACAGTGATATCCGCTATCCGCTGACCGGAATAAAGGGCATAACCCGGCTTAATGTTGACCAGATTGTCGCCTCAAGAGAAGCCGACGGCCCTTATAAGGACTATCTTGATTTTGTCTGCCGCAGCAGTTTTGCCAAAACCGCGCCGAAAGGCATCCAGACTTTAATCAGCGCCGGGGCACTTGATTCTTTAAACAGCAGCCGGGCTACCATGCTGACCGCTCTGCCGGATGCTCTGCGCTATGCCGAGCTGATCACTGTCAGCAAAGACGGCCAGACCGCTCTTGACTTCGGATTGGTTTCCCGGCCGCTTATTGTCAGCCAGCCTGATGATGCCAGAACCGAAGCCCAGATTGAATATGATCTGATCGGCTTTTATCTTAAGGGCCATCCCAGTCGGCGCTACCGCGATCAGTTCCCGCAGGCCGTAGATACCTTTACCGCCCTGCAGAAAAGGGGAATGGTCACTGTCGTGGTGATGATCAGCCGGCTGCACCAGCACCGGACCAACCAGGGCGATTTGATGTGCTTTGTCACCGGCCAGGACGAAGCGGGCAATATTGATATGGCCTTTATGCCGGATAAGTATTCCCGCTATGCCAATGACCTTAAAAAAGATACAATAGTAGCAGTACAGGGCACCATTGATAACCGGCTGTCCCTGAAAGTTATGAATCTTACGGTTGTAAGTGAGCGGAAAGGGGATTGAACCATGAGCAGGATTTTGATAGTTGATGACGAGCAGCGCATCCGTGAAGTAATTCATGAATACGGCAAGATCAGCGGCTATACCGTTGATGAAGCCAGCGACGGCCTGCAGGCTGTTGAAATGACGGAGAAGACCCGCTATGACTGCATTATTCTGGATATCATGATGCCCAATCTGGACGGTTTTTCCACCTGCAAAAAGATAAAGGAGCATCAGAAGAAAACCCCCATCATCATGCTGACGGCCCGGCAGGAAGAATATGACAAGCTTTACGGCTTTGAACTGGGCATCGATGATTATGTCGTCAAGCCATTTTCACCCAAGGAGCTGATGGCCCGGATTAAAGTTGTTATTGAACGCAACTCCAAGCCGGAGACGGTTTCGGTTATTGAATATGACGGCTTAAAAGTAAATATTACAGCCCACGCGGTTGAATATGGCAACACCGCGCTTCATCTGGCCAATAAGGAATTTGATTTGCTGGTCTATCTGTTGCAGAATCCCAATATGGCATTAAGCCGTGATACTTTACTTGAAAAGATCTGGGACCGTGACGGCACCGCTGATGTCAGGGCTATTGATACCCATATCAAAATGCTGCGGGCTGATTTAAAAGACTGGGCGGACCATATCGTTACAGTCAGAGGGGTAGGATACAAGTTTGACAAGAAGTAAAAATAAGGAGAGATATTTCTCAAGTTTAAACTTCAAATCATGGCTGTACTTTGTGCTTTTTGCAATGTGCATTCTTTTGCTGCTGCAGATATTCCAGACGGTTCTGCTGGAGCCGTTTTACAAGGAAACACTGCATAATGACATTATTAAACTGACCGATCAGATTGAAGAGATATTCTTTTCCGGCGAAAAGAAGGATGAGATCAACAGCCAGCTTAACGATGCCACAATTCAGAATGATGCCTGCATTCTGATCTACAATACCAAAACAACGGCGGCTACAGCCTATGATGCCTTAGGTGAATCCGGCTGCGCCATTTTCAGCGGTGGGGAAGTCAATCCCGAATTCATCGATGAAATGGATACAACCGACCATGACACTATTTACCAGGTTGGCAACTTTTTGGAACTTTCCACCCAGCAGGTAATGGTATACGGCAAAAAATATATCTCTGCTGATGACGGAACCACTTATTACATCATGGCCAACTATGCCCTGCAGTCGATGAATGCGGTTGTCAGAACGACCCAGCTGCAGCTTGGCTACATAACCCTGATTATCCTGGCACTGTCTATTGTCATTTCCATTCTGTTTTCCCGCTTCTTAAGTGCTCCTATTACCGGAATGACCAAAGAAGCCCAGAAGATGTCCTATGGCAATTATAACGTTCATTTCAATACCAGCGGCTTCAATGAAATAGACGAACTGGCAGCCACTCTGACCAGTGCGGCCGGCTCAATGAACAAACTTGATGAAACATCCCATGAGATGATTGCCAATGTCAGCCACGATATTAAGACACCGCTGACAATGATCCGGGCTTATGCTGAAATGATCCGCGATATCTCAGGCGGCAATAAAAAGAAGCGCAATGAGCATCTGGCAATAATTATCCAGGAAACCGAGCACCTTGATAAACTGACCAGCAATATGCTGGAGCTTTCAAAGCTGAAAGCCCAGCAGCTGCCGCTGGAAGTCTCTTCCTTTGACATCAACGGCGAAATCGATAAAGTCATTTCCGGTTTCCGCAGCCTTACTGACAAAGGCGGCATATCCATTATCAAGGAATGTGAACCGGAGCTTGTCGCTGTCGGGGATAAGAGCAAGATAAGTGAAGTCTTCTACAATTTCATCAGCAATGCCCTGAAGCATGTCGGTGACGATAAGCAGATAATTATCCGGGCTTACCAGAAGAGCAATGAGTTTATCCGCATTGAAGTGGAAGACCATGGCTGCGGAATCTGCAAGGAAGACCTGCCCTATGTCTGGGACCGCTATTATAAGAGTGACCGTCAATACCAGCGGGCTCAGCAGGGGACCGGTCTGGGTTTAGCCATCTGCAAAGCCATTTTTGAGGAGCATAAATGCCCGTTTGGCGTTGAATCAACCATAGGCAAAGGATCAACCTTCTATTTTGAGATTGCTTCTGCCTCAATAAAATAAATAGGAATAATCCCTCCCGGCCGCAAATATAGAGCAGGGGAGGATTAAGCAGATGTTACACACTCTTATCACTATTTCGATTACGCTACTGGTTTTCTATATCGTCCGTAAAGGCAAATTTATCATCACCAGCTACTATCGCAAATTTGTTAAATAAAACTTGCTGATAGCAAAGTTTGATAATCTTTCTATCAAATTTACTGTAAAAAAAGCGGAAGCATTAATTTTGCTTCCGCTTCATGTTATTTTACGGTGTCTTCTTCTTTTTTCTTGCGCCATTTAAGCAGGACCGATCCGGCATAACAGGCCAACAGCAGACCGGAGATAGAAAGCGATATTACCGAAAGGGTATCGGTTTTCTTATTCTGAAGGGTTCCGACATTTACGATTGTGCCGTCTGTCATCACCAGAATCAGCTGACCGTCAGACACATAGGCATTGCCAACGCTTACGCCGTCAATTCCGGCCAGGCCGTTGATGCCGTTGGTTCCGTCAATACCGTTGGTAATTTCAAATGTCGAAGTGGATCCATCGGTATACGTTATCAGGTAGGTATCGATGCTGTCTTCGGTTTTTTGTTTAGTTATTGAAGCAATTCCTTTGCCGCCTTTTAAGCTTTCCAGCCATTGGCTGACAGATCCTTTAAAACCTTCATCCACCGCAATCTCATAGGCTGATTTGCCGGATAAGTCGCCATTGTAAATACAGGTATCTGATAAGACACTCTCTGAATAGAAGAAATTTTCTGATCCGGAGATTGTTTTCTTTTCCGCGGCCGCTACGGCAAAGATATAGCCTTTGGTGCGGTCATAATTGGAAACAGTAAAGGTATTGTCAGTGATCAGCTTATCACTGTATTTTACCAGGGTGCCGTCTTTTTCAGCCATATAGAAGAAATAGCCGTCAACTCCTGAATCAGTTGATTTATCCCATTTAAAGGTCAGCTGGGTGCCTTTGCTGTTAACTTCATATTGGAATCCGGAAACTTTATGCAGCGGATGAGTGATGTTGGTCAGCTGATATCCATAAACAGGCACTTTTCCGGCTCCGCCTAAGGACAGATTCCAGGTTCCGAAAGTCCAGGTAAACCCGTAGCGCTTAATGATGCTTTGGGATACGCCTAAATTGGAAGCCAGCGCATTGCTGTCAAGGTCAGTTACTGTTCCTTCCGTAGCTTTGCCGTTAGTTTCTGTATAACTGCTTGTATAGCCCCAGGTGAATTCACCATTGGCATAGCCGCCAGCTTTGACCGCTGCTCCGCCGCAGGCACTGAATTCAAAGGAGAAGCCATTATTCTGTGACTTGCTTTCACCGGTGCCGTAACTCTGTTCGTATGAAACAGACTGACTGCCGCCATTATAGCCCAGAGTCACTGTATAGCCGGTCAGATTGTTTACTTCCTTTGTATAGGCATCAGGATTTCCCTCATTGTCAAACAGAGACTTGGCATCAGCAGTTGTCTCCGTAATCTTGGTAAATTTTGTATATCCTTTTACATCTTTCATCGTCTCATTATAGGCATCAACAAATGAATTATAATCATCAATTGACAGGGAATAATAGGCTGTGTTCTTGGTGATAGTTACATAGTATATCTGATCGGTCCATTTGTTAGCAGCGGCATCATACAGATAGTAATTGTATTCATAGACCGGGGTTCTCTTTAGCAGAACAGTATCATACTGATTGGCCGCAACCGTATAAGTCTGTTCTTTTACCGTTGTATTAAAGACTTCTGACTCCCATTCGCCGACATAACCGGCTGGAGTTAGCATAAAAAGTAGACAACATAAACAGGATAGGCAAAAGGGACTAGA
>CAYTET010000030.1:4747-22730 GCA_964436975.1 uncultured Erysipelotrichaceae bacterium | reverse complement strand
CGCGGCCTGAATCGAAGCAAAGAAACGATTCGCACCCAGCTTTTAGCCGAAGTACTGCAAGCCCTTCATGAACTTGCTGTCAAAAAAACTTTTCTTTTCAGACATAATGCTTTCCTTTCTTTCTAACGGAAGTTACCGTTTATTTCTGATCCAACAAATCCTGAGCCTGCTTCAAAATGTTTTCAACATTGCCGATGCCGTAGTCAACCGGAGCCATGCTGCCGGCCGGCTTGCCTGATACTTCCTTGATTTCATTGAGCCGGTAGGCCGCCTGCGGCCCGACCAGCAAGACATCATAATCAGCGCTGACATCCTGATATTCGGAAACACTGGTGGCTTTCACTTCCAGCGGAATATCATGATCGATGGCGTATTTCTTCATCTTGTTCATCAGAATTGATGTCGACATTCCGCCCTGACAGATAAGTAAAAGTTTCATTCTTCAGTCCTCCTTTCCCTCTTCTGTTTTGTTTCTGTCTTTATACAGCTGGTTGATCTCCCCGATCAGTTCATGGGCTAACTGGGCACACATGACATGGTCCTGGGCATGAACCAGCAAGACATTCTCCTCAATTTTTTCGCCGTTGGCATAGCGGGTCAGCAGCTCAAACTGAATCTTGTGAGCCTGATTGCCGGCTTTGTCGGCTTCCTTCATCATCGCCTCGGCCTTTTCAAAATCGCCTTTTTTGGCATACTGCAGCGACTGGAAGGCACATGACCTCTCATCACCGGCAGACGCGATAATCTGCATGGCTACATCCTCAACATTAATAGGTTCTTTATCTTCCATGGTTTTATACCCCCTGTGAATTTACAGTTTGCGGATAATACAGATAATATTGGCTATCTCATCATATGGAATAATGATGTTAAAGGCCTTTTCCAGCTTCTTGATGGCCGGCTTGAGAATCTTGGTCAGATCGCCATTCTGCTCAATGATCTGCTCGGTATCCGGCCGCCTGCTGACGGAAACACTGTGCTGCAGCAGGTCAGCCATGCCGGCGATGTGCAGGATCAGTCCCATCTGCTGGTTCAGATCCAGGGCAATGCCGTTTTCTTCAAACAGCCGGCTGAACTCATACATTTCATGATGCAGCTTGCCGACATCCAAATCCGGCAGCTGCTGGTGCAGATTGGCAAAGACGGCCTCCCAGTCCACTTCCACTCCGGGATCGTACTGGAAGTTCAATACCTGATCCAGGCGGTCGGGATTGACCGCAAAGATCTGGTTGACCGGAATAAACGGAATGCCGTAAAGCTGGGGATCATAGGTTCCGACAATAGCCTTAATCCGGCTGTTGGTCAGAATGCCCTTGATATCCCGGCTCAGCAGCTTGCGGTCCGACTGGGCCATCGCAATCACCGGCAGGTTCAGGTGTGAATGGGCATCAATGTATTCCTTGATCTGCACGGCCCCGCCCTGACCGGTATTGCACAGGGCAATAATGGTCTGGCTGGGTGACTGCAGGGTTCTGGTCAGTTCTTCAGTGCTCTTTTTCAGCTGGTGATAGACAACATCCAGATCGTTTTCCATTGTGCATTTGCGGGCGGCATCCAGACCGATCATGGTAATCGGGATCATCATCAGCCGCATCTCAATGCCGGTTTCAGCGCTGGCGCTTTCCAGCATCGTCTTCAGCGAGCCCATGTCATAGATGACAATCAGGCCGCCCCCGGTGTTGATCTGCCGGATTTTGGCCAGCAGCTGCTGGTAGCTCTGCTTGGTATCACAGTCCAAAGACATGTCAAAGCCGTGGCAGTTGTCGGCTTTTACCAGTTCATTGATCACCGCCGCCACTTCACTGGCGGCATGTTCGCCGTGCATCGCAATCAATACCTGCGGTTTGGGGCTGTCGCTGATGGAAGCC
Organism: uncultured Erysipelotrichaceae bacterium; assembly: GCA_964436975.1. Classification (GTDB taxonomy): domain Bacteria; phylum Bacillota_I; class Bacilli_A; order Erysipelotrichales; family Erysipelotrichaceae; genus CAYTET01. The sequence continues at coordinate 20,862 of CAYTET010000030.1, read as the reverse complement.
GGCGGGGCAATGAACATTGCCAGCATGGCCTCTTCATCCAAAGACAGCTCTACACCAAACTGATCATTCAGCCGGGCCGCAAACTTCTGGGCCAGCTTGAAAGATTCGGGGAAATTGTTGAACAGCGCCGTAATCTGCTCACTGCCAAAGTAAATGGCCGAAGGCCGGCTGACCAGCAGGGCATTGACATGAAGGCACAAGCCGTAATAAACGGACTGGGAATAAGTGATATCCAGTTTATTCTGGGCTTCATCAAGGAAGGTTTTGACCATCTCAATGACTTTGACATCGACAAGCTTGGACAGATGTTCGGTATTGATGACCTGGCCGGAAAGTGATTTGCGGTACTGGTCGAAAGAAGCGGTGATGGAAGCCCGGATAATCTTGTCGACATCTTCCTTGGGCAGACCGCGTTCATTCAGCTCTTTGAACTGCTTGGAAATGTTGGCATAAATCGGGTTATCCGGGCGGTAGTTGGTATAGTAGCGCTCGGTGTTGCCCCCGGGAGTAAACTCGTAATCAAAGTTGGCCGGCAGCAGGGCTTCGACTTCTTCGGCCCTTCTTTTATAATTCAGCAGTCCCTTGCGGACTTCCGGTTCAAAATCATCCAGGTAAACGGTGATCTTGTCTTTTTTCTCATTGAAGCCGCGGACAAAGGCCTGGGCATAGCCGACTTTGATATCGGTATTCAGCCGTCTTATTTCCCCGCTGCAGTCAAACAGCAGCAGGCCCCGCAGGGCTTCGCTGTCCATGATGATCGTCTTCTGGCTGCGGATAGCCTCAATAGTGACAAACCGCTGGATCAGCTGCAGTCTTTCAGCCAAAGGCCGGTCCGCCAGTTTCGGCATCACAATCTTGACCGGCACGGCGGTCTGCCAGTAGGTCATCATGGCCTCGCTGGCATTCTGGCTGTCAATGCCCATCAGGATCTGCACATGGCTGCGGCGGCCGGTATTGTTATCGGCTTCGGGATGGCTGACAATCCGCTTAAACAGCTCCTCGCGGTTCTGCCGGTCCATTTTCTGGACGTTCTCAATAAACAGCATGCCGCCTTCGGCCTGGGCCAGCAGGCCCGGCTCTTCCGCACTGCCAAACAGCTGCCGGGCCAAAGCCGAGCTGTCGGATTCATAGTTGATAAGGTTTAAGGACAGAAACCGGCCGGTGCTTATGACCTGGCACTGGCAGGCAAATTTATACATTATGTTGGCAAAGTAGCTGATGCCGCAGCCCAGCGGCCCCACCAGCATCACGTTAAGACTGTTGTCAGGGTAAAGAATAGCGGCTTTAGCCAGCTGGACAGCCTGCTGCAGCGAGCCGTCAAAGCCAATCAGCTCCGCAAAGCAGGTAACTTCCTTGCCGCTGGTATCCGACAGCTTGACCCGGTAGCGGACCGGGCGGTGATTGTCTTTTTCCACCTTGCCATCGGCCACCAGTTTATTTAACAGGGTGGAAATATTGGTCCGCTGCAGACCGAGCCGGTCGGCTAACTGCTGCGTCGTCAAACCAACCGCCGGCTGGCTGGCCGCCCCGGCATTGCGCTGCAGATATTCATAGATAATGTCAATACTGCGCATTATGGTCCGCCCCTTTTATACATTCATACATTACGATTTTAATATATTGACAAATGTAAGCGATGTCAAACGGCCCTCCTGGGCCCGTCAGCCTTAATTTTATACACTTTTCGTGAAAAAAAGGCCTTTTCAGGCCGGTTTTTAGTGTATAACTGTATACATTAATCGTCTTTATTTCATTGTGTATAACCTGAAACTGCCCTTTTTGACACTATTCACACCTTTTTCCGATACTGTCATTTTAATCATAATTTACAGATCATAAAGCCGGCCGAACTGTCTTTCAGCCCGCCGCAGACTGGTGTAATAAGCCCGGGAGCTGATGGTATAGGTCATCATTATCCGTTCAACCCGGCACCGCTGCAGCCGGCGGCTGATAAAAACCAGCCGGTCCAGCGGCCAGCCGATGGCATTGACGGCCCGGACAATTCTTTCCAGCTCCATCTGCCGGCCCACTTCCCGGTAAACCGCCTGCTCTATAACGTTGGGTCCTGTCGGCAAGCGGCCGCCGGCATTAACAACCGAACGGCTGCTGATAATTCCCTTATCCAGCCGGCTGGTGACATGGACAGCCAATTTGTCGCCGACGATGGCATATGACACTTCCGGCTGGCGCAGCCGGTCCATCAGTTCATCAATCCGGCGGTTCAGCACCGCCTGGTCCTGATCAGCGGTCATGGGTTTCCTGCTGCATCAGTTTGATGATAACAGCCCTTTCCGCCGCCGAAAAGCCGTCATTGAGCCGCCGGTACAGCGAACGCACCGAAAGATTCAGCCGTTCAGCCACTGCCGGCATATGGCTGAAGGCATAGGCATTGATATCCTGCTGCAGCCGGCATTGGGCGACCGCATAATCGGCCACTTCATCCCAGACGGCGGTCATCCGGTCCGTATTGGCCGCCGTCATCAGCTGTTTCAGGCTGCCGATCAGCTGGCTGATCTGGCCGGCGTCCATGCCCCCGGCCTGCTGGTACTTCTCCAGCCGGACAATAATGGCGGCCATCATCTGGATGCTGTTGTTCATATTTATCATTCCTTCTGCTTCATAATTGTCACCGTCAGCCCGGTTTCCCCAATCTTTTTTTAGCCGGGGCGATATGTTATGATAGTAGCGCTTGAAAGGAACTTCTATGACCCCAGCCATTTCTTTTGAAATTACCCATATCTGCCGCCAGTCCGGGGCCCGCACCGGGCTGCTGCATACGCCCCACGGCACCGTGGAGACCCCTATTTTCATGCCGGTGGGAACCCAGGCAACCGTTAAGTTTGTTTCCCCGGAAGAGCTTTATGATCTTAATGCCGGCATCATTCTGGCCAACACCTATCACTGCTGGCTGCGCCCCGGCGCTGATGTCATTGCGGCGGCCGGCGGTCTGCACAAATTTATGAATTACAGCCGGCCCATGCTGACTGATTCCGGCGGCTTTCAGGTCTTTTCCCTGGCTGACATCCGCCATATCAAAGAAGAAGGCGTCCATTTTAAAAGCAATCTGGACGGCTCGGCTTTATTTATGTCACCGGAGATTTCCATCCAGACCCAGAATAAACTGGGAGCCGACATCATCATGTGCTTTGATGAATGCCCGCCCTGGCCGGCCAGCTATGAATACATGAAAGACAGCGTTGAAAGAACGCTGCGCTGGGCTAAGCGGTGCCAGGATGCCCACCAGCGCTATGGCCAGCAGGCCTTATTCGGAATTGTTCAGGGCGGCGAATATGAGGATCTGCGCCATTATTCGGCCAGCCAGCTGACCGCCATGGATTTTGAAGGCTATGCCATCGGCGGCACCAGTGTCGGCGAAGACAAGGCCGCCATGTTCAGGGAAATGGCCTATGCGGTCGCCAATCTGCCCCGGGAAAAAGTCAAATACCTGATGGGCGTCGGCAGCCCGGACGCCATTCTGCAGGGCATTGTCGACGGCATTGACATGTATGACTGTGTTCTGCCGACCCGGATTGCCCGCCACGGCACCCTGATGACTTCCCAGGGCCGGATCAATATCAAGAAAAAGGAATATGAATATGATTTTACACCGCTTGATCCGGAATGCGACTGCTATACCTGCACCCATTACACCCGCTCCTATCTGCGCCATCTGTTCCGCGAAAACGAAGGCCTGGGTCTGCGGCTGCTGTCAATTCACAATCTGCGCTATCTGACCCATCTGATGGAGCAGTGCCGGCAGGCCATTCAGGAAGACCGGTTTGCGGATTTCAAAGAAGCATACTATCAGAAGCATCATCTTTATGATGCCGATGCAAAGGGGTTTTAAAAATGCGTACTGACGATTTTGATTATCGGCTGCCGGCTGAACTGATTGCCCAGACCCCGCTGGCCAGCCGCAGCAACAGCCGCATGATGGTTGTTGACCGGGCCAGCCGGTCTTTTTCTGACCACCAGTTTACCGAATTTGTCGATTATCTGAAACCGGGCGATGTCATTGTCCGCAATAATACCAAAGTCATTCCGGCCCGTCTTTACGGAATTAAGCCGGAAACTAACGGCCATGTGGAAGTGCTGCTGCTGAAGCAGCATGAAGATGATGTCTGGGAATGTCTGGTCGGCAATGCCCGCATTGTTCATCTGGACACCCTGATCAGTTTCGGCGACGGTCAGCTGCAGGCCCGCTGCGTCAAGATAGGCGACGCCGGAGTCCGCTGGTTCAAGATGATTTATCAGGGCATCTTCATGGAAGTGTTGGACGAACTGGGCGAAGTGCCCCTGCCGCCCTACATTAAAGAAAAACTAAATGATCCGCAGCGCTATCAGACCGTCTATGCCAAAGTGGAAGGCAGCGCCGCCGCCCCCACGGCCGGGCTGCACTTTACCCCGCAGACTTTTGACCAGATCCGGGCTAAAGGCTGCACGGTTGCTGACATCACCCTGCAGATCGGTCTGGGAACCTTCCGGCCGGTTGAGGTTGACGATATCAGCCAGCATATCATGCATTCCGAATTCTATGATGTCTCGCCAGCCACGGCTGACCTGCTGAATCAGGCTAAAGCCGACGGCCGGCGCATCATCGCCATCGGCACCACTTCGGTGCGGACCCTGGAAGCCATCTACACTAAATACGGCTGCTTCAAGGAGTGCCATGAAGCAACTGACATTTTCATCTTCCCGGGCTACCAGTTCAAGGCCGTCGATGCCCTGCTGACCAATTTCCATCTGCCCAAATCAACTCTGATCATGCTGGTGTCGGCTTTAGCCGGCAAGGAGTTGATCTTTGCGGCTTATAATCATGCGGTAGCGGAAAAGTACCGTTTCTTTTCCTTTGGCGACTGCATGCTGATACTATGAGACCGGAAGCTAAAGAATACTGGTACCAGTCCGGTCAGCAGCTGCTGGCCAAACTGGAAAATGTCCAGCCCAAGCCGACGCTGCTGATGCATACCTGCTGTGCCGTATGTGCCTGCTGGCCTTTGCTGTACCTGCACCGCTATTTTGACATGACGCTGTATTTCAACAATGACAATATCTATCCCTTTGCCGAATACCAGCGCCGCTACGATGAGCTGGTCCGCTATCTGAAAATCTTCAATGACCAGTACCAGGCGGATGTCAAACTGGTTAAAACCCCGTATGACGGCGAAAACTATTTGGCTAAAATTGCCCCGCTGAAGGACGAACCGGAAAGAGGCCGGCGCTGTGCCCTCTGCTACCAGCTGCGGATGCGGTCAGCCATGGCCTATGCCAGCCAGCACCAGTTCAGCTATTTCACAACGGTCATGACCGTCTCCCGGCAGAAAGATTCCGTTTTGCTGAATCAGATCGGTGACAGAATCGCTGCCGATTATCCAACTGTGGCTTATTTCCATTCCGACTTTAAGAAACAGGGCGGACTTGAGAAAGGCGATGCCATTGCCCGGGCCAACGGGCTGTACCGGCAGAATTACTGCGGCTGTCTGTATTCCTATCAGGACATGCTGAAAAGAACAGCGCAGCACAACGCCGTCCTGAAAGCCATCAGTTCAGATAACGAATAAGCGGCAGCCGCCGGCTGTTTATAGACAATCATGGCAATTATAATTAAGTGCATCATCTAATTCTGCTTTAACAGTATAACGGGGTGGTCCCGTCACGATGATATATTTAAGGCCGATACGGCGCTTTCCCGTCGATACGCCAAGTTACAGATATCCCAGGATCAGTTTATCTCCGGAAGGCTTTAGGCGAATCAAAAAAACAGCCCGTCTCAATCAGCGGACTGTTTTGGTGAAATCTGTCAGAAACTATTCGATGGGCAGACCCTTTTCCAGTTTGGAAATCATCTCGACCCGGCCGGCATGGCGGCCGCCTTCGAAAGAAGCATTAAGCCATTCATCAACAATCATCTTGGCCAGTTCAATGCCGACAACCCGCGCCCCGAAAGCGATAATGTTGGTGTTGTTATGCTGCCGGGACAGCTTGGCAGAATAGGGTTCGGAGCAGACACAGGCTCTTACACCGTCAATCTTATTGGCGGCCAAAGAAATTCCCACCCCGGTTCCGCAGATCAGAATGCCCAGGTCAACTTCATGATTGGCAACAGCCCGGCCCACCCGGGCGCCATAAACCGGATAATCAGCCCGTTCCGTAGAATCGGTGCCGTAGTTGACGATTTCATAGCCCTTTGCTTCCAGATACACGCTGATGGCATTTTTCATTTCCACGGCGGTATGATCATTGCCAATACCAATTTTCATGTTTTTTATCTCCTGTTTTTAGTTTATTTAACACAATTATTGTATCATAAATAGAGTCCCTTATTAGAGGATAATGCACCTGGGGCGGAAAGGACACCTTAATGATCAAATTGTTTGTTTCGGATTTGGATGGCACCCTGCTGGTAAGAGACCAGCAGCACGGCTCTTATCTGCCTGACTACAATCTGGCAGCCATCCACCGGCTTAACGAAAACGGCATTAAATTTGCGATTGCCTCCGGCCGCCACCAGAACTTTCTGGAACAGCTGCTGGCCCAGATCGGCCTGCCCTGTGACATCATCGGGGAAAACGGCGCCATGACGGTTATTGAGAACATCCAGCATCTGGTCTATCTCAACCGCAGTCACTGCGCCAAGATGATCAAGGACTTCTACCGCCAGCCGGAAACCAAAAATCTCAATATGACGGCCATGCTGGTTGATGGCGGCGTCGTGGTTAACTCCCATTATGCCTCCAATGTCAAAAAGCCTAACTATAATGTCAACAAGGCAACTTCCTATCACCGCTATGATCTGGAAACCTACTTCGACAGCGATGACATCGTTGATGTCGTCAAACTGGCCCATCTGGCTCCGGAAACAGCGGATATTGAAGAGTTTGTCTGGCTGATGCGGGACCGCTATGCCGACTACTTTGACATTTATTCTTCCGGCTTCCGCACCATTGAATACATGGCGCCCGGCATCGACAAGGGCTACGGACTGCGGATGATTATGGCCCACTATAATCTGAGCGATAATGAAATTGCGGTAATCGGCGATGCCGATAACGATATATCCATGATGCTCTACAGCGGTCATGCCTATGGCATGGCTTCCGGCGATCCTCATATCCGCAAATACTGCGCCCACTCCGCTAAAACCGTGGCGCAGGCCATTGATGAAGTCATCGCCTACAACAAGACCCTCAGCCAGAACTGAATCAATTAAACAATAAACCCGCCGGCCGGCGGGTTTATATTTTCGGTATACTGCTTACTGGTGTCTGTTTTTCTGATAGATCAGCCACATGCCGCTATAGGCCAGATCCGGCTGGTACTGATCGATAAGGTCGGTCTGCTGGCTGATCAGCCGGCCCAGGCCGCCGGTAGCGATAACAGGGAAATCATGGCCGATTTCCTTTTTGATGGTGGCAATGATATGCTCGGTCAGACCGATATAGCCGTAAACGATGCCTGCCTGCATCGACTCAATCGTATTGACCGCCAGAATGCTATTGGGCATGGCAATCTCCACTTCCGGCAGTTTGGCCGTCTGGTTGGTCAGGGCCTGGGCGGTTATCTTCAGACCCGGCGCGGTGATGCCGTAAAGAAAGGCGCAGTGCTGGTCCACATAATCAAAAGTGGTGGCGGTGCCAAAATCGACAACCAGGCAGTCCCGCTGGTAATAATCAAAACCGGCCACCAGATCAACAATGCGGTCGGCTCCGACCGATTTCGGATCTTCAATATTTATGGCCAGACCGGTTTTCATCCCCGGACCGATAAACTGGGGCTGCTGATTGAAATACTTGATGATGGCATTATTCAAAGCATGGTTAATATTCGGCACCACCGAAGAGATGATGGTGGCGCTGACCGCATCCGCCTTCAGGCTGCGGCTTTCCAGCATGTCCAGAATCATCATGCCGAATTCATCCGAAGTCCGCTCAATCTTGGTAGTCAGCCTGAAAGAAGCCAGAACCTTGCCCTCTTCAAGAAAACCTATGGAAATATTAGTATTGCCTGCATCTATTGCCAGCAGCATTTAAATCAGGCTCCTTTCTCAACCAGATGAACCGCCCGGCTGACCGGCCAGCAGACCAGAGCCGCCAGCAGGGCCTCCAGAATGCCGTTGCTGGTAATGACGGCCAGCAAAGCCGCCGCCAAAGCGCTGTATTCGATTCCGACAGCCTGGGCATACAGCGGCCCGAAGAAAATATAGATACCGCCCAGCACCAAAACCGAGTGCACCAGGGTCATGACAATAGCGGTAACAATGACACTGATATTCTGCCTTTTATTAGCCGTTCCGCCCAAAAGCCGGTACAGCAGGCCGGATCCCCAGCCCAGAATGATCCGGGGGACCAGGGCAATGACAACACTGCCGAAGTTGCCGCTGTAGCCGCCCGCCGAATAAAACGGCGAGAAAATAAAAGACGCCGCATTAGGCACGGTAGTGGCATAGACCATGCTGGTCAAGCCAAAGACCAGACCCATAAAGGCCCCGGCCCCCGGCCCCAGCAGAATGCCGGCCAGAATAACCGGAATGTGCAGCGTGGTCAGCTGCAGAACCCCGATGGGAAGATAGCCCAGCGGCGTGTACATCAGAACAATTTCAATAGCGATAAACAAAGCCATGACAACTAAGCGTTTAATCTTTTCCTTATTCCCTTTCATCTTTTTCCTCTTTCTATCACTCTCCGCTAAGGAGATGCAATGATTACGGATTGATGCTGATGCTATTGACCGGTGCTGCCAACACCGCCATGGCGCTGGGCTGAAGTATTGTCATCGGTGCAGATGCCATAGGGTATAAACAGGCCCTGGGCAAAGGCGTTGCCGGTTTTAATATCCAGCGGATTAATATTGCCGTTGGTCATTTTAATCATGATATGGCCCTGATTGTCGGCTTTATAATAATCACTGTCAATAATGCCGACGGTATTGTCCAGCTGCAGTTGGTATTTAAAGCCATAGGAAGAGCGCGGATAGATCTGCAGAACCCAGCCCGGTTCAATATAAGCTCTGATACCGGTAGGCAGCAGAGTAGTCTGGTTGACCCTAAAGCGCAAATCAAAAGGCGCAAAAAAGTCATAGCCGGCACTGCCGGCAGTAGCGCGGACGGGCAGTTTTATCTGCCGGTAAATAAGCTGCAGCAGGCTGTCCGAAAAGCCGAAGGAAAGCATATCCTGGCTAAACTGCTCAAAGCTGACTTTTTCAAAATGGGCAATATGGTTCATTCAAAGATCATGCTCCTTCCTTTAGTGACGCTATGATTTTATCACGTCAGCGGTCCGGTATCAAACCCGGCCAAAAAAAAACGCTCATGACGAGCGCTGTATTCTGCTGGTGCACCGGAAGAGACTTGAACTCTTACGCCTTTTGGGCATATGCTCCTGAAACATACGCGTATACCAATTCCGCCACCGGTGCGTGCTAGTACATTATAAGCCAACATAAAGTTTAGCGCAACAATAAAATTTTGCGGCGGGCCCGGTTTATGATTCGTGCTTTTGACGCTCTTAATCCGTCTATCAGGACCAGCGGTGGCCGCAGTTCTGGCAGACAAAAATCGTTTCCTGGTGATTGACAGCCTCCTGCTTTTTATGGCCGAACAGCTTAAACAGCAAAGCCGGCATGGTAAAGATCAGCCATTTGATTGGCAGCCACCACCAGCCGACAAACAGCCACCACAGCAGACCGTGATGCTTATCCTTCAGATGAACCTCATTGATAACCTGCGCATTGACATTTGAACTGCCGCATTTTGGACAAATCATTTTCCAGACCTCACTTTATTCGCCGTGATTATAGCAGACCCTGACCCGGATGGCTGAAAAATCATCTTTTGGCCGCAATATTTTTTTCCGGGTCCGGCACGCTGCGGCAATCAGGGCCGGCCCGACATAAAAAAACGGGCAAGCCGGACGCTTTACCCGTCTATTATCAATCAGCAGACTGTGATATCCTTTTTGACACCGGCAAAATTGACAAGATCAATCCCGTTGGCGATAAGATACTCTTTTATCCTTGGATCGCATAAGGCCGCCAGTTCTTTGACCCGGTCAGTATTATAAGAACTTTTCCGGTACAGTTCCAAATCACAGTAGCCCGGATGGACCATGAATTCCCGGTCCTGGCCGGCGCTGTCCTCCATTGTCTTTTCGATTGTTTCGACACTGGCCGCGGCGCCGTAGAAGGCATCCGTCCATTTATAGTGACAACTGCGCCGCAGCGGCAGATCATATTCAGCCGCCAGTTTCAATGACAGCTGATAGATTTCTTCCGTGTTGTGGGCATCCGCAAAGTGGGGATTATTCTTCAGCAGCACGGTTATGCCGTCATGGCAGCCCTGATGGGAATCAATATGCGTAGGTCTGCGGCCAAAAATGGCAATGAACTTTTCAATCTGGGCCTTGAATTCCCGGTAAACCTGCTGCCGATCAGCCTTCTTCTGAAAAAAGGTCCGGTATTTGTAAAACGAGCCGTCCTCATCGGTAAGGTCAGGACAGTCGGTAAGGGGCCGGCCGCAGGTCAAAGTCAGATGGACGCCCACTCCCAGCTGCGGGCAGTCGGCGATAAGAGCAGGTACAGCGGCCGCATAGGGCATGTGGCACATTACCGTTGTTGAAGATACAATACCCTGTTTATACCCTTCAATAATCCCTTCCGATATGCTTTTCGTATATCCCATATCATCAGCGTTAACGATGATTTTCATTTTCAGACCCTCTTGTTATAGAAATCAATTTTATAGCTGTTGTAAATCGAATAGGTTTCGACATACTCAAAGGGCAGACCGTTGCGGAAGCAGGACACATGCGACACATATACGACCGGAATATTTTTCTCCAGGCCCAGGGCATTCCTGATTTCATTATTTGGAATAATCACTTTCAGTGTCGATTTGCCATTGCCAAGCTGCAGCTTCAGCCGTTTTTCCAGATATTCATAGAAAGACTGGCTCAGCGAATTGATGTCAATGGACGGAATCCGGGAAGCCGGTACCCACGTCCGGGAAAAAGCAATCACCTTGCCGTTGCCGAAACGCAGCCGTTCAAAATAGTGCAGTTTCTCATCCGCATTTATGTACAGTATCTTGGTCAGCAGCAGGCTGGAGAATTCGGAGATATCACTCAGCGAATACTTCAGCAGCCGGGATGTGGTTTTGATTCCTTCTTTGGCATACCGCTCCGAAAACGAGATCATCGGGATCGACTGCTGCTGCAGATTAACAAGTTTGACATAGCTTCCGCTGCCCTGCACTCTTTCGATCAGTCCCATATTGGCCACATTGTTCAGGGCTTTATTCACCGTCATCCGGGAAACCTTGAACCGGCGGCACAGTTCACTTTCGGTAGGCAGCATTGAATCAACCGGAAACTCACCATTAAAAATACCGTTAAAGACATATTCTTCAATCTGCTTGTATTTATACTTTACTGGTGCGTCCATCCCGGCAGCGTCTCCTGATATTTCTCAGTATGCCCTGATTATAGCATCTTGCATCCATGCACATAAGTCTGCATGATCTTATAGTCACTGCTGTAAACCGCCAGATCGGCCGTATAGCCCTGTTTGATCAGGCCCTTTTTATCATCAATGCCCAAAAAGCGGGCCGGATTGATGGTGACGGCATTGATGGCCGTGACTAAAGGCAGCTGGCCGATCGCCTGCAGATTTTTGACGTTTTCAATCATCGTCTTCATGCTGCCGGCAATCTTGCCGTTGGGCATGCGGCCAATGCCGTCTTCACAGACATACAGGTCTCTGACATCGGTATGATAGAAACCGGGCTTCATTCCCTTCATATTGGATGAATCAGTTACTGAAATAAGCCGGTCTTTTCCCTTCATCCGTCCGACCAGCTGCATGACCGCCGGATGAACATGAATGCCGTCAGCCATTACTTCGCTGAAGATATTGTCATTCAGCATGGCCGCCGCCGGCAGATGCGGATCGCGGCTCTGCAGCGGGGCCATGCAGTTGAAGCAGTGCACGACATTGCTGGCGCCTTCATCCATGGCTGTCATCGCTTCTTCATAGGAGCAGTTGCTGAAGCCAAGGCAGACTTTAATGCCGTTGGAAACACAATACTTCAGCACCTCATGACCGGCATCATGCTCCGGGGCAAGGCTGACCGTTCTGATATTGCCGCGGGAACAGCCGATGTATTCTTTCATATGCTCAACCGTCGGCTTCTGCAGCCAGTATTTATCATACGTGCCGGCATAGTCATGATCCAGAAACGGGGCCTGCAGGAAAATGCCATGGATTTCAGCCCCGGCTAAATGCTCATCCATGACGTCGGCAATGGCGGCCAGCGACTGCTTGATCCGCTGTTCGCTTCTTACCATAACCCCGGGCAGAAAGGTCGTTACCCCTTCCTGCGGATAATACTTCAGCCAGCGGCGGATGACATCAGGATCGCCGTCAGTTGAACTGCCGCCGCCATAGCCATGCGTATGAATATCAATCATGCCCGGAATAATGCAGGCCTCGCCATAATCTTTGGCATCATCATCCTGACCCGGCTTAACGGCGGTAATAACGCCTTGTTCCATTTCGATGGTACCGGGGGCAAAATGCTCATCGGTCCACACATTTTTACTTGTTATTTTCATTGGTTCACCTTTTCAATTCATTATTTAATTAACGGACTGAGCCTGATATAAAGTCCTTCAAAACACAGTATGAAAATTAACTCCATCCTGTTATTTACCCTTTTTTCTTGCAACGGCTGCTCAATTCCAACCGCTTTCTTAAAAAGCCATCAGCGGGGCGAGTAGACGCCCCGCTGATCGGTTTATTTATGCAGCATGCTGATAAAATCCTGCTTTTCAGCACTGGGAATCATCTGGGCATAAAGCTGTACATTGCGGCTGTGCAGACTGTTAAAAGCCTTTTCATCTTCAGCAGTAATGTTGATGGTCTTGCTGATCTGCCTGGTGTCAGGGCCGGACGACATGTTTCCGACGGTCACCGTTTTGACAGGAAAACCGCAGCCAATCAGATCGACAAGGGTTTCAGGCCCCTTCACTATCACAAAGATCCGGTCATCGCCATACTTCTGAATGCCCACATTGTTAGCCGCCGTAGCCGTATCAAGAATGCTCAGTTTGATATTCTGCGGGCAGGCCATCTTAAGCATCCTTTTCTGGAAATCGTTTTTGACAACCTCATTGTCGACAACCATTATGCGGCTGGCCTTTAAGCTGCCTGTCCACATGGCGGCAACCTGACCGTGAATCAGCCGCTCATCAATTCTGATATTGACTATTTCCATGGCCAGTTCCTACAATCCTATTTCATTGCCTTTTTTAGGCGATTTGTAATCCAGACTGTCAATAAACGCCAGCCGGGTATCCTGTAAGGGATTGACCCATTTCTGATTGCCATAGGCGGCTGCCGTCTGCATGGCAATGATATTGACCAGCGGCGTATATGCCTCTTCCAGACTGTGATCCAGCACTAAAACCCTGCGGTCGGCCACCGGATGATTGGTAATCATAAATACATGCGGGGTCAGCTTGTGAATATTCTCATAGATCTGCAGGGCACGCCGGCTTGAAACGCCGCCGCCGTCAAAGATGAAGACACTGCGGGTATCATTTGTTTCAATATACGGTCCGTGCAGAAATTCTTCCAGTTCATAGGCGGTGGAGGCTTTCCCCATCGTCTCTTCAACTTTCAGAGCCGCTTCCAGGGCTGTGCCGTAGTTGTAGCCGCAGCCTAACATCTGGGCCCGGCTCAGACCGCTGTAAAGCTCTTCCTCATTGGCCTGATACCAGCTATCCGCCTTATCGATGGCCGCATTCATGGCATCGATCATAGCCGCCAGCTTGACACGGTATTCCTCATATTCCGGCTGGCTGATGGCATGACCCGCCATCCCGGCCTCGATAGCGAACAGCATCCAGAAAAACACACAGGTTGAATAGCCCTTGGTCACATAGCCGATTTTTTCAACACCGACACCCCAGTAGACGATACTGCTGCAGTTGTCTTTCATCACGCTGTTGACATTGCCGGTTATGCCTAAAACATCAAAGCCCTGATCCAGCACCTTATGCATGGCGCTGTTTGTATTGACGCTGCGGCCGCTCTGGCCGATGCCGCAGTAGAAGGTTTTTTCATCAAAGACGGTTTCATAATCGGCAGCCGTCAATGATGTCACAACCTCTACTTTCTTATGCAGGACTTTCTCAATAAAATATTTAGCCGTCATGGTGGCGTTATATGATGACCCGCAGGCAATGATCTCAATCCGCTGCCAGTCTTTCTTCAGATATGCGTTGACGGCCGTCTGGGTCAAAGCCTTTGAGTCATCAAGATTGATGCGGCACTGTGCCGGCGTTTCCCTGATATATTGAAACATTGTATCCATTAGTAAATACCTCCCGGATTAGACAGTAAGAACTCCCAAGAATGATAGCAGAATGCAGGCCAGCATCACAACCAGAATAAGCCGGCTTGATTTCATGCCATATTTTCCTAAAAACCAGTAGCACAGAGCCACAACGCCGGCCGATAGAATCTTCGGCATAATGGCATCAAACAGCTGGGTCTGCAGATCAAACTCAATGCCGAACAGAGCGAATGGAGCGCATTTAACCTTTACCATGGTGGCTACCATTGATCCGACCACGGTCAAGCCGATAACACTGCCGGCCTGGGTGAGCTTTGACAGCTTGTCAGACAATGTGGTTGTCAGCTTGATGCCCTGGGAATAGCCCAGCCGGCACAGCCAGGGACGCAGAACGAAATCCATGGCGACCAGCCACAGCCACCAGATGAAGATGCCCAGATAATTGCCATCAAGTCCGGTTGTAACCGCAATCGATCCGAAGATGACCGCAATGACACTGGAGAACATGGTATCACCGATGCCGGAGAACGGGCCCATCAGGGAAGTCTTGATGCCCTGGGACATTTCCAGACCCTTTTCACCGTATTCTTCCTGAATGGCAATATCAATGCCGAAGATAATGTTGGCTAAATTAGTTTCACAGTTGAAGAACTTGGTTTCAACATCATAAGCATGCTGGTGGGCCTTGGATTTGGCCGGATAGAACTTGTCAAGCAGCGGAGCAACAGTGTGGAAATAGCCTTCCGCTTCCATTGTTTCATAGTTCCAGACCAATGAACGCAATAGCGTCCAGCGGAACGAAAGATCAAACAGATTCTTTTTGGTAAGTTTCTTGCTGGCAGTATTACTCATCGTAATTTCCCCCTTCATTGCTTTCAACAGCTTTTGGTTTATCGCTGTCATTGCGATAATAGACAAACAGAGCCAGGCCCAGGCCGATAGCCGCCGCCACAATTGAAGAAGCTCCGAAATAAGCTGACAGGACGAAACCGAAAATGACATACTGGTAATTGCCTTTCAAAGGCATATACCGCAGCAGGATCGCAAAGCCGATGGCCGGGAAGATCCCCGAAGCAATCTTGAGACCCTGGGTCAGCCAGACCGGCAGCCATGAATTGAGTGCCGTTACCAGATCCGGTCCGATAAGCAGACAGACTAATACCGGAACCAGCCGGGTCAGTGACCAGGTTGAAATTCCGCATAAATGATAGACAAACATAGCCTGGCGGTTGCCAGTGGTAATAAGAGCCTGCTCTTTATGAGCCCAGAAACTGTTTATGATACGGCCCAGAACATCCAGCTGCACCGTCAGGGCCGCTACCGGAATACCGATAAGCGATATGGTCGTTCCGATGTTGTCGATGTCATTGCCGCACAAGCCGACAACGATGATCGCGGCAATCTGATAGTTCGGAATTGAAGCACCTCCGAAATACCCTAATCCAAGCGCATATGACTGAAGTGTAGCGCCAACCAGCAAACCAAGCTTAGGATTCCCCATAATCAAACCGGCTAGGATACCGCAGATGATTGTGTTGCTGGGCCCTAAAGCCACTGTCATAACATCAACCTGCAGTATTCCAGCCATCAGGCATAGCAGTACTATTTGAATAGTAGTCATACTTTCCTCCTTGTACTTTTCAAATTGACTTTCAGAGATTCAGCTTTGTGCGCGCATTCTAAGTGAATCTTTCTAGCACCAATCTACCAAGCCATATGATCAATAACAATAAACTCTGTCACTAACATGAGCTGTATCGTTTCT
>CAYTET010000030.1:0-4737 GCA_964436975.1 uncultured Erysipelotrichaceae bacterium | reverse complement strand
GTATATTTGTATACTATTTGTATATTTAATTTATATGATAGCGGCTGGCGCTGTTTTTCAGGATATTGTAAACAACTACGGCACTAAGTACGATGGCTGATCCAACCACAGTCCGCAGGGTCATTCTTTCCCCATAGAAAACAGCCACCAGAACAGGATTGGCCACCGGTTCAATGGCCCCGATCATGCTTGCCATCAGGGGTTCGGTATCTCTTATGCCCAGCACAAACAGGATATAGCCCAAGCCAAGCTGGAAAATACCCAGTATCAGAATGAATGCCACGGGCTGCAGGGAGAAATCAGTTTCCTGCACCAGTTGGCCGATGCCAATTGCTGCCGACATGATCTGCCCCAAAAAAACCGAACTGAGGGCATCGCCGTTTTTAAAGGCATTCAGCATGCAGACAAAGGCGTAGCAGAGACCGGAAAAAATCGCCACGGCATCCCCTGGCATATGGCCTGAAGACATGTTTCCGCCGCAGATAATGACAATGCCGGCAATGACCAGACCGCAGGCCGCAATATCAACCGGCAGCGGCTTCTTGCGGAAAAAGAAATAGTTAATCAGAATAATGAAGACCAGTGAAGAATGCTGCAGGGCAATGGCATTAGCCGCCGTAGTCAGCTTATTGGCCAGAACAAAGGATGTCGTCATGCCCATCATGCACAGACCGCCAAACAGAGTGGTTTTATTGATAACCACCCTTTTCTTGGCGGCAACAATGTACCCGCCGATCATGACAGCGGCAATAAGCGAACGGGCCCCGCTTATTGCTAAAGCCTGCCAGGGAATCAGCTTCACCAGCAGACCGCCTAAACTGAAGCACAGTGATGACAGCAGAATCAGTACTTTGCCTTTATAGTTTTTCATATCCAATGATTATAGGGCTAAAAAAAGACAAATCGTGTCTTATTTCTGATTTGTCTATTATTTGTTATAAATGCGTAGGGCTGTCCAAAACAAAATGCCCCTGCTTGATGATTGTTAAGCAGCCGCATAGAAAACTAGGCAAACCGGGCGGTGGGCCTTTTTGATCCGGGGCAGCCTTTTTCAGTTCCGGTCTTCGCCATACCGGCGCATCTGGTTCAAGAACAAATCGGCCGCTTTGGAGAAAATCTGATACTTCTTCCAGGCCATATCAAGATTGGCTTCAACCGGCGGGTCGGCTGGCAGAAAGCACAGGCTGCTGGCCAGCGAAGTATTAGCCAACCGGTTCAGACACAAAGCACATCCAAATCCTTCATCTACCATCAAGGCAGCGTTAAACAGAAGATTATAACTGCCTACAATATTCAAATCAGGCTGGCTGCCATACCATTTGGCAAAACTCTGCTCAACCGAGTGCTGCCGGGATACCAGCAATGGCAGTTCCTTCAGATCCTGGGGGTTAAAAGATTTCTGCCGGGCCAGCGGATGATCGCGCCTGACTAAAAGGCCCCAGGAATCAGTCGCCTTCAGACGCATGTATTCGTACTTCTGCAAATCCGTCGGCTCAATAAAAACCCCGAAGTCCAAAAGACCTTTGTCAAGTCGTTCTTTTACATCTTCGGCATTGCCGCTGTAAAGCTGGTAATGAATTCCGGGGTATCTGTCTTTGAGCTGCGTCGCGGCCCGGGCCACCAGCCGCATGGCTTCACTTTCCCCACCGCCAATATTAATGACACCTGCTATTTCATTTTCATCGCTATTGATTTCCAGTTGGGTCTTATCGGCCAGTTCAACCAATTCCTCGGCCCGCCGGCGCAGCAGCATTCCCTTTTCCGTTAGCACAATTTTCTGATTCCGGCCGCCGCGTATTAGCAGCTGACTGCCCAGTTCCTCTTCCAATTCCATCAGTTGCCGGGATAAGGTCGGCTGGGTCAAATGAAGCGATTCAGCTGCCGCTGTAATATTTTCTTCTCTTACGACCGCCAGAAAATAGCGCAATACCCTTAGTTCCATAATCAGGTCTCCTGTCTTTACTATAACTATATTTACAATGCTTATCAAGCATTGATTTTAATACAATATAAGCATTTGCTATCGAAACGACCGAACCATATACTGATAGCGTCCAAAGACGGAAACCAGAGCCCGCGGAAAGGATAATTATGCCAATGAACCAACAGGAAAGCCGCATCAGCCAGACTCTGCGCGATGCCGGATGCTGCGAAGCGGTAATTAACGAGTTTCTGCAGCTGCAAGCCGCCGGGCAGAATGAAGCCGCCCGCAAACTGCTGCTGCACCATCGGAGTCTGTTACTATACCAGATGCACCAGCAGCAGAAACCGCTTGATATTCTTGATTACTTTATAGAAGAAACAAAAAAAGGAAAGAAGGACTAGAACATGCTTGGAGATTTTGTTTACTGCAATCCGACAAAGCTATATTTTGGAAACAATTCTCTTAATTATCTTGCTGCAGAGTTGGCTGATTACGGTTCCAATGTCCTGCTGGTTTACGGCGGGGGCTCCATTAAGAAAAACGGCATCTACCAGCAGATCATTGCCATTTTAGACCGGACCCATAAAAACGTGGCTGAAATCAGCGGGATCATGCCCAACCCCACCATCGATAAGCTGAATGAAGGGTTAGTCATAGCCCGGCGGCACAAGACAGACCTGATTCTGGCCGTTGGCGGCGGGTCATGCTGTGATTATGCCAAAGCCCTGTCCGTATCTGTAAACTATGATGGCGATCCCTGGGAAAAGTATTATCTTAAATTTGAGGAGCCGGACTGTGAAACTTTGCCAGTAGGCTGTGTGCTGACAATGGTCGGTACCGGTTCGGAAATGAATGCCGGGGCCGTCATTACCAACCCGGCCGCTAAACTTAAAATTGGGCATGTTTTTGCTGACGAGAAAATAATGCCGCGCTTTGCCATACTCAATCCTGAATTCACCCTGTCGCTGCCTCACTATCAGATGGCTGCCGGCATCTATGACATCTTCAGCCATATCTGCGAGCAGTACTTTTCCGGCGATGATGATAATACCAGCGACTACATCAGTGAAGGCTTGATGCGTTCGGTCATCCATTCCGGTCAGATTGCCAGTGCCGATCCGCATAATTATGAGGCCCGCAGCAATCTGATGTGGACAGCAACCTGGGCCTTAAACACCCTGATTGCCAAAGGTAAATCCACTGACTGGATGGTCCATATGCTCGGCCAGGCCGTCGGCGCTTATACCGATGCCACCCATGGCATGACTTTGTCCGCTGTTTCCCTGCCCTACTATCGCCACATCATGCCCTTTGGTCTGGCCAAATTTAAACGCTTTGCGCTTAATGTCTGGAATGTTAATCCGCAGGGTTTGACTGACGAACAGATTGGTCAGCAGGGGCTGAATGCCATGGCTGAATGGATGAAAAGCTTAGGCCTGGTCATGAATATCAGTCAGCTTGGCGCTGATGAAAAGATGATTGATGGACTTGTCCAGAGCACGGTTATTCTGCCAGGCGGCTATAAAGTGCTGACCAAGGAAGATATCGCCTCAATTTTTAAGGAGAGCCTATAAATGAAAAATGTACTGATAATTTCCACCAGTCTAAGAGTTTCAAGTAACTCGGCCCTGCTAGCCGGCCGGTTTGCCCAGGGGGTCTTGGACAGCGGCAAGAATGCTGAAATCGTTTCGCTGGCCGGTAAAAGCATTACCTTCTGTCAGGGCTGTCTGGCCTGCCAGAAAACCAAACAATGCGTTATTCATGATGATGCCGCCATTATTGCCCAGAAGATGGGAGAAGCTGATATTATCGTTTTCGCGACGCCGGTTTATTATTATGAAATGTCCGGACAGATGAAAACAATGCTGGACCGGGCCAATCCGTTATTTACCGCTGATTATAAATTCAGAGATGTCTATCTGCTGGCTTGTGCGGCTGAACAGGGAACTGACGTTTTCCAAGGCGTTAAAAACGGGCTTGAAGGCTGGCTGGCCTGCTTTCCCCAAGCCCGACTGGCGGACACGGTTTTTGCCGGGGGAGCTACAACTGCCGGGGCTGTCAAAAATATGGATGCTATGGAACAGGCCTATCAGTTAGGACTTATGGCTTAAGAACATATGCTTAAAAAGAAACTGCTGATATGTCTGCTTGCCGGCTTAGTTGCTGTCAGTCTGCTGGCCTGCCGCCATTCTTCTGACAATGATGATTCTTCGGTCATTGTGCCGATTCAGCCCGTTGAAACGGTGGCGGTCAGCCTGACAATTAACGGATCCAGTTTAAGCCTGCAACTGGAAGATAACGAAACAGCAGTTGCCTTCAGCCAGCTGCTGGATATTACCTTAACTATGAGTGAATTGAACGGCAATGAAAAATTTGTTTATCTGTCCGGCTCTTTGCCATCTGATCCGCAGGCTGCCATTACGATTGAAGCTGGTGATCTGATGCTTTACGGCAACAATTGTCTCGTGCTTTTCTATCAGAGTTTTTCCACCTCTTACTCTTATACAAAGATCGGCCGGCTGATTGATTGTCCGGATTTGGCCAAAACAGTCGGCAGCGGTTCGATTATTGCGCTTTTTTCAGCCAGTTAAATTACTAATGATTATATGGAAAAAGATGAGGTTTCATGCCCCATCTTTTTTAGTCTAAAATCACTCACCGGCAGGCTTGCAAATAGTGACTGCCGGCTCTTTCTCTGGTTGCTGCCCGCCACTTTGCGGGCCGGAAGGATTGTTTCGGCTTTTCATTTTGTTATCAGCCGCTGACCGCATCTGGTCCAGAATTGTTTGCGCCTGGCTGCGCGGACAGCCCAG
>CAYTET010000029.1:0-22865 GCA_964436975.1 uncultured Erysipelotrichaceae bacterium | reverse complement strand
CCTTTAATGCCGACCACCGGATTCTGTACAATGGCGCCGCCTTCATCTGACAGCATGAACAGATGAATCCCGCGCTGCTTGAACCAGTCAACCAACTTAGGAGCCCCGTCGCCGCCGATTTCTTCGGTGCAGCTGGAGCCCAGATAGACATCGCATTTAGGCACATAGCCCTGCTTGAGCAGCTCTTCAGCCGCCTGATAGAAGGAAAAGACCCCGGATTTAATGTCACCGCTGCCGCGGCCGTAGATGCGGTTGTCTTCGGTAATATGACCGGAATAGGGCGGGTAGGTCCAGTTGCCTTCGGCCGCCACGACATCCAGATGGGAAATCAGCACCAGCGGCTCCAGCGACGGATCGGACCCTTTCCATTTCATCAGCAGGTTGCCGTCGATCTCGATTTTCTCCAGCTGGGCAAAGACAGTGGGGAACAGGTCCGCCAGAACGGCATGGAAGCCGCGGAATTTGTCAGGCTCGGGCTGATCGCGGTGGGAAACCGTTTCGTACTGAATCATTTTAGCCAGCTTGCCGCCGTAATCCTGTGAGCGGGGCAGGTCAGTGGAATAGGAAAAATAAGTGCTTTTCTTTTTTAACAAAAGTGTTCTGATCACGGCAATCGCCAATAGAACCAGCAGAATGGCGAAAAGAATGCCGATTATGATTAAAAAGATCTTCATAAGTTGCCTCCTTGTTACGATTATAGTGTATACAGTCTTGTTTTTCACGTATAATAAGACAAATAAAAAAAGGAGACCTGCTTATGATCGACAAGATAATGAAAGTAGAGCTTAACGGCTTTAAGGAAAAGATTCATGTCAAAGGCGATCCGGACAAGCCGATCCTTCTTTTCATCCATGGCGGACCGGGTGTGGCAAACCGCCATATGTGCACGGTTTACAACCAGGATTTGTTACAGGACTTTATGGTGGTGGGCTGGGACCAGCGCGGCACCGGCGGCTCCTACTGGGGGTCCGATACCGAAACATTTACGATTAAGCAGCTTACCGATGATGCATCGGCTCTGGTTGATTATCTGTGTGCAACCTATCATAAGGACAAGATATTCGCTATCGGCGGATCCTGGGGCTCGCTGCTCGGCATCAAGCTGGCTTATGCCCATCCCGAGCATCTGTATGCCTTTGTCGGCTTCGGTCAGTTTGTTGACGGGGAGCTGAATGAAAAGATCTCTTATGAATATGCTCTGACCCAGGCCCAGGCGGCCGGCGACCAGAAAGCGGTCGACAAACTGGTCAAGCTGGGCCCGCCGGTGATGGCCTGCTACAAGGGCGGCTATGACGGCATGATGATTCAAAGAGAAATCATGAATAAATATGGCGGCTATTCCCAGAAGAACCAGCCGAAGTCATATACCGGCGGTCTGGCCAAGGCCTATCTGTTTTCCGGTGAATACAGTTTAGCCGATACCCTGGGCGTTCTGCTGGGCAACCGCAAGATTCTGACCAAGATGTGGCCGGAAGTCGGCCGGGTCAAGCTGGAGCAGGAATGCACCGAGTTTGCGATTCCCATTTTCATCTTTGACGGCTGCCTGGACCAGAATACCCCGGCCGAACTGGTGGAAGATTATTTTGATAAAATCAAAGCCCCGTACAAAGAATTGATCTGGTATAAGGAATCCGGCCATAATCCGCTGATGGATGAACCGGAGCTGTTTAAAGCCAACCTCAAGGACCGCTTAGCCAAAGTCTTAAAAGGAGACCTCAAATCATGACCGAAAAAACCAACACTGTTGAACGAATAAAACTGCCTGAAAAACTGGGCTTTATGATGTTTTCAACATCCAGCAACATCGTATTCAACTTTAAGAGCCTGTACTATCTGACCTTCCTGAAGATGGTTTTGAGGATCCCGGTTTTCTGGGCCTCCACCATCGTTACCATCGGCACCATCTGGGATGCAGTCAATGATCCGCTGATCGGCTACTGGTCGGTCAACCACCGCTTCAAGACCGGTGAGAAAATCCGCCCGCTGGCTTTATACTTTGCCATCCCCTGGGCGATAACCGTTGTTTTGATGTTTACCGACTTCGGATTAAATGAAACCTGGACGATTATTGTCTGCATTCTGGTTTATCTGGTCTTTGAAGCCTTCTACACCTTCCTGTGCATTCCCTACAACTCAATGGGAGCACTGGCTACCAACAATGATGAAGACCGCAAATCCATTAATTCATTCCGTTCCCTGGGCGGATGTCTGGGCTCGGGAATCGGAGCCGTCTGCGTGCCGATTCTGGTAAAGAAAGTCTTTGGCGGCCTGCAGTCGGATATCTATACTTCGGAAGATGCCAATGCCCTGCTTTATACGGCTATGATTATGGCAGTAATCTGCGTTATCGGCTGCCTTACCCATTACTTCACTTCCAAAGAGCGCATTCACCAGCAGCAGGATAATGAGGAGCATATCAGTTTCCTTGACACTTTCAAGATGCTGTTTTCAATCAAGTCATGGGTCTTCAATATGCTGTTCATTCTGTGCTACGGCATAACGACAGCCATCATCATGAATGAGATTAACGATTATGCGGCTTACATTTTAGGCGATTCGACCCAGGCTACCCCGATACTGGCTGTCTATCTGGTCACCGCCATTGTCACTTCACTGGGAATCGGCGCGGTTGACCGTAAAATCGGCCACAAGAACACCATGATTCTGGCCGGCCTGGTGCAGGTCGCCGGCAAGATACCGTTTATTATCTTCCCGCATTCCATGGTGACAATCTGCATCAATGCCCTGAGCACCGGACTGGGCTCAACTGCCGCCTTCATTATGTTTAATACCAATCGCAATAATATTGCGGATATTGTCGAGTTCAAATACGGCCGGCGCATTGATTCAATGGTATCGACATGTGACAATCTGATCTCCAAACTGGCTGAAGCTGTTGCCGTCTGGATTATGGGAATAGCGCTGGCTACCGCCGGCTATGATGCTAATTTAGGAGTGGCACAGAGCGCCCAGACCCAGAGCACTATCATTTTACTGCTGGGCTGGGTTCCCTGCATCATCACCCTGCTGATGGCCTTTGTTGCCACCAAGACCAATGTCATGGAAGAATACAAGTCGGCCCAGACGGCCTTCCAGGCGAAAAAAGATTAATAAGCCGGAACCGGAACATTATAAAAGGCGATTCACGCGAACCGCCTTTTTTGTTTACAGGGCAATGCTTAAGGCCAGCATCATGACGCCGGGGAAATAGGTCAGGGCATTCAGCCGGTACAGCAGCACGCTTCCCTTATAGCGGAAGGTAAACAGGGCCAGCAGATAGTCCGAAATCATAAACAGGAAAAAGCCCCCCGCCAGCAGAGCCAGTTCCGGCTGGTTAGGCTGGCCGGCCCATAAGCCGGCGGCTACAGCTGCAGCCAGGGTAATAGTGGCAATATAGGCCGGAAAGGGTCTGACATCGCCGATGTCCAGCCAGCGGCTGGCCGCCGCCACAACAAACAGTCCGAAAAACACGGCGAAGAAAACAACCGCGGCCGCCGGAGCGAAACCGGCGCCGGAAGCGACCCTGATGATAAGACAGACCGCCGACAGCAGGTTGGCCAGTCCGAAAAACAGACCGCCTAAAACAAAGTTATAGATAATGACGACATCACCCAGCCAGCACAGCGCCAGCACCGCCGCAAACATCCAGCCGCCAAAGTAATTGCGGCCGTGCCATGTTGCGTAGACCGCCCAGCCCAGATAGATACTGGCCAGAATAATCTTATTGATGCGCTGCCAGCGGCCCCGCTTGTTCTGCCCGATGGCATAGGTAATGACCAGGAGTGCGTAGATTGGAATGATTATCATGTAAAAGCCCCTTTGCTTGTAATAATAGTATATCACACAGCCCGTTTTTTATATGTGGTATGATGAAAGCATGAAAAAAACAGTGATGGTCCTGCTGCTGGCGGCAATGCTGCTCAGCGGCGGCTGTGCCGCTGCGGAAAAGGGCACACCTTTTACCCTGACTTTTCTGGATGTCGGCAAAGCCGATGCGGCGGTACTGATCAGTGCGGAAAGCTGTGTAGTCATCGATGCCGCCACGTCCGCAGATGCTGATGAAATTGAATCATTTTTGAATGACAACAAAATCAGCCGGATTGATTATCTTTTTCTTTCTCATTTTGACAAAGATCATATTGGCGCCGCCGCGGCCCTGCTGGCTGACTATGAAATCGGCTGTGTGATAATGCCGGCCTATCAGGAAAACAGCGACGAATACAAGGCTTTGCAGACAGCTATTGCCGAATATAACATCCCGACCCGCCAGCCGGCCTCAGACTGCTCGCTATCCTGTAATGGCATCATCTATGAGGTGTTCGTTTCGCCCTATGATGATTATCAGGATGCCGCTGACAATAACCGGTCGCTGGTTATCAGGATAAACAGCGGCCAGGCAAAGGTGCTGATGACCGGTGACATCGAGAAGGAGCGCATTGAGCTGATCAAGGATGCCGCCTGGCTGAGCGCTGATGTTTTGAAAGTTCCGTATCACGGCCGTTCGGCCGCCGGCCTGGCTGATCTGGTCAAGGCGGTCAATCCGGATTATGCCGTTATTGACTGCGCCGCCCGCAGTAAAGTTGATTCGGAAGTTCTTTCCATTCTGCAGGAAGCAAAAATCGAGTATTATCTGACGGCGGATGGCCTGGTGACATGCCGCTATGACGGCAGCCGGCTGCAGCTGACCCAGTGAAAGCCGCTCTGAAAAAAACAAACTCCGGAAAAGACCGGAGCTTTTTGTTCAATGGTAGCCTGTAGGGGAATTGAACCCCTGTATGCCAGATTGAGAATCTGGTGTGTTAAACCGCTTCACCAACAGGCCATTTGTTGCGATGCTTTAACATTATATCATGACCGACCTGAAAAAAAAGCCCCATTTGCATAAAGTACGAGGCTCGCGCTGGTCGGCGGCATTATTCTGACAGCGGCCCAAAAGAAGCGGCCGGCCAAAGCGAAAGCCGGATGCAGCAGAACCAGACTGATATGACTAAACAGAAGTTTCCGGGATTCAGCATTCAAAAATCAGCAGGAACTTTTTTATACTGCCGCCGGTCCCAACGGCCTGAAGAAAAGAAACGGAATGAAACAGACTGCTGGTTTCCGACCACTTTGGATTAAGTAAACACCTGACTGTTTTACACTCTTAAGCAGGATCTACTATGTGGTATCCAGTGTTGTGACAGCGATGTTTTATGTTGTAAAAGTATGTTATTATACTTAAATAGATATAAAAAAATGTCCGGAGAGCCAAATGCCAAGATATAAATATGCCGCTATTGACAGTGCCAACAGAAAACAGACCGGCCAGGTCGATGCCGACAGTGCGGTTCAGATCTACAGCCTGCTGTCCAGCCGCGGTCTTTACTGCACGGACTGTCAGCCCGTAGCTTCCGACAGCAAAGCCGTTCGCAAGGTCAATAATAAGCAGTTGGCGCTGTTCTGCCGGCAGCTGTCCAGCATGCTGCATGCCGGCATGAGCATGACGGATGCACTGGATGTCATCCGGCACAAGGCGGCCGATGCCGCTACCAAGCAGCAGGCCGGTTCGATCTATGAAAAACTGCAGAAGGGGCTGACCTTTTCCCAGGCTTTAGCGGAATCAGACTATAACTATCCGCCGATCATGGTCAGCATGGTGGCCAGCGGGGAAGCCAGCGGCCAGATGGATGCTGTCACCAACGACTTATATGAACATTTCAGCCATGAAAACAAGCTGCATAATCAGATCATCAATGCGCTGATGTATCCGATCATCCTGCTGGTCATTACCGTGGTTATTGTAACTTTTCTGATGACCAGCGTACTGCCGACTTTCTTTGCTATGTTTGACAGCACGGCCAGTCTGCCGGCATCAACAAGAATTTTAATGTGGCTGTCCGACAGTCTGGTAAATTACTGGTATCTGTATGCCCTGGCGGTGGTGGCCTTAATCGGCTTGTTCCAGCTGCTCAACAAGAATGATGAATATGTGCTGTGGCGCGACCATATGAAAATAAAATGGCCGCTTTTCGGCAA
The DNA here is from genome assembly GCA_964436975.1 of uncultured Erysipelotrichaceae bacterium. GTDB lineage: Bacteria > Bacillota_I > Bacilli_A > Erysipelotrichales > Erysipelotrichaceae > CAYTET01. The sequence continues at coordinate 16,850 of CAYTET010000029.1, read as the reverse complement.
ACTTAATAAGACTATTTACACAGCCCGGTTTGCCCGCACCTTTGCGTCGCTATTCAAAGCCGGCATTCCGGTAGTTGAAGCTATGAATATCAGCGCCCAGGTTCTGGATAACCGCTACTATTCAGCCTGCTTTGCCCAGGGAGTCGAACTGATCCGGGGCGGTCAGCCAATATCGGCTGCGGTAGAGAAGATGGGCTGCTTTGATGATCTGCTGGTTTCCATGGTTTACACCGGCGAGCAGTCCGGCGAACTGGACGGGGTACTGACCTCCGTGGCGGCCTACTACGACCAGGAAACGGAAACGGCAACGACCCGGATGGTCACCGCCCTGCAGCCGATCATGATTGTGATTTTAGGACTTATCATCTGCTTCATCATGATTTCCGTAATTGTGCCTATCTACAACATGTATTCTTCAGTCTTATAAGGAGGAAGCGGCTATGTTCGGTTTATACATCAGTGATGTCAATGTTTTGACAGCCAAGGCCAGCGGATCTATCAGCCGGCTGGTTGTCAGCAAGAGCCGGCTGACGGCTCTGCCGGACAATCTGGTAATCAATGGCTACATCCAGGATGAGGCCGCCTTCAGCACTTTTCTGAAAGGTGTTTTAAGCGGCTATTCAAAAAGTGAAAAGAGAAAGTTTGCGCTGCAGGTCGACAGCACGACCATAATTTACCGTGATCTGCAGATCCCGAACATGAATAAGAAAGCTTTGGAGCAGTATGTTTACAACACCATGCAGGCCCAGATTGCCAATGCCGATGAATACTATCTTGATTATGCCATTACCCCGGATGACACCGCCTCCGGATACCGTGTTTTTGTGGCCGCGATTCCGCGCCGGCTGGTTAAAAACTACCGGCAGCTGCTGTGGCGGCTGGGAATCAAAAAGTTTTCCTTCGGTCTGCCCATTGTCAGTCTGATGCAGTGGAAAAGCCGCCAGCCGGTCGATCCGGAAGGCCCGGTCCAGATTGTGGCCGGCCAGTTCGGCAATTTAACCAAGACGATTCTTTACAGCGGGTCCCGTTATGTCATTGCCAACAATGTGCGGCAGACCAATCCGGCTGACCCTGATCATATCCAGCAGCTCAGCCAGCGCATCTCTGATCTGATGCAGTTTCAGAGTGTCAAGGATGCCGCCCATAAAGTCAGCAAGGTTTACATAGCGGCTGATAATGCGGCCACCATGGCCGCTCTGCCCGGCTTAAAGACGGCCTATAACTGTGAAGTCAGCGCCGTTGAACCGGGCCCGGGTCTGACATACCGGGGCGAGGTGGATTTTGCCGTCCTGGCGGGTCTGGCCGGCTGTTTCATGCCTTTTGCCAAGACAATTGATTTCAACCAGTCCGACCGGTTCGATCTGCTTAATCCGGCCCGGCAGGCCAGCCAGCGGCAGGGCAGCTGGCAGAAGATAATTCTGATCAATCTGGCCGCCGTGGTTTTAGGCGGAGCTGTTTTGTGGGGCTGGGGCTGTTACTACAGCCGGCAGGCCAAAGATCTGCAGGCTAAGCTCGATGATCCCGCTTTCGTTTCTGATTACCAGCAGGCGCTGGCTTATTCGGCTAAAGCCGCCGCGCTGACAACGGCAATCAATGAAAGAAAGGGCCTGGAAGAAAGTCTGCAGGGCCAGAAAATAGTCGATGCGGCTTTTATCAGTTATACCCGTCAGCTGGCCGTGGATATCAATATCACATCCTATACCATCAGTTCCTATCAGAATGTTGTTTTGATTGGTTCATCAGCCAGCCGGACCGCGGCCGCTGACTTTGTCAGCCGGCTGCGCAGTGAAACCGACCGGTACGGAGATGTTGTTTATACCGGCTTTGATTACAGCAGCGGGGTTTATTCCTTCCGGGTAAGCTTTACCGCACTGAAGGGAGTTGACAGCCATGACTAAGCTGAGCCAGCGTGAAAAGATCCTGTTAATCATCCTGATCCTGCTCATCATCAACTATGCCGGCATTACCTATCTGGTTATTCCCGGCTATAACTACCTTTCCGCCAGCCGCTCCAATCTGAAGCAGCTGCAGACCGAATACACGCAGGAAAAGCAGATTGCCGACCAGAAAGACCAGTATCAGACCGCCTACCAGCAGGCTCTGGCTGAATATCAGGCCAGCCCGGATCATTTCTTCACTTTTGCCAGTGCGGAAGAGATGGATAAATATTTAAACAATCTGTTAAGTGACATTGATGAAGAATACGCGGCCACTTTCAGCCTCAGTGACAGTTCAACCGATACTTTAGCCGGCGGCAATGTTTTGGCCAGCCGGATTGAGATTGACGGCAGCGGCTCGTACCAGACTTTGCTGACGGTGATTGACCGGCTGAACAACAGTTCTGCGTATGTGGCTGTGGTGCAGTGGGATCTGGGCCAGTACGGCAGCCAGTGGCACCTTTCAGCCAGCATTGTCATGTACCGGTATTATCAGACCAGCGGCGTGTAACAATGAAAAGCAGAAAACGCAGCGGAATGTCATTGGCGATAACGGTGATGGTGTTTGCCCTGTTTGTGGTATTCGCCATCGGTTTAACCGTGGCCGCTAAATCATACTATGACAAAGCGGTGCGCAATTATACCAATGAGCAGGCCTACCTGACGGCCAAAAGCATCGTGGAAAGTCTGTGCGCTGATCAAAGCGCCCTCACCAGCTTCATGAACAGTTCGACCGGCCAGCTGGGGCTAAAACAGACCATTATGCTCAATGATGAGCAGCAGGATGACGGCCAGACCGGGTCAGCTTATGCGGTTGTCAGCTATGACAGTGCCAGTCAGACCTATTCTTTGGCTGTAACCGCCACTTACGGGCAGACCAGCCAGACCTTTACCGCTGTATTAAACCACCAGACAGCTTCTTCGGCTGTTCCGGGACTTTATTATGTCAGTTCGGCCAATTATCTGCAGTCCCAGATCAACGGTGCCGTTACCGGCAGTTCGGCCAATCCGGGGGATGTTTATATCAAATGCAGCTATATAACTTATGACTCCGCCCAGATGATGGTTGGCTGCGGATCACTGGATACCTATCCTGATCAGATAATCCACGGCAATCTGATTATGGAGTTTGAACAGGGCACCGTCAGCCGCAATACCGATACCGCCCAGATTTCCGGGCTGCGGGTTGACGGGGATGTCTATATCGTTTCAGCCGTGACTGACTCGGATACCGATCACAGCGGACTGGATATCATCATTGAAAACAGCGTGATCAGTGGCCATGTTTACTACTATGGCAAACTGCACAGCAGTTCAGTTACCGGCAGTGAAATGGACTATCCTACTCCGGTTCAGCTGGCATCAAAGGACAGCATTCCATTTTCAGCCGGAATAAAGAAGGTTACAGTTCCGGCCGAGTATACCCAAGTTGTCAATGAGTATTCCGACAGCCTGGGCGTCCATTACACGGCTGAAACCGGGACGATTAATTTCTTTGCCACCAACCGCAATCTGGTGTTTGATGTGCCGGCCGGTCAGACGCATACCTATGTCATTGACTGCTCCGGCAAGAATATCATCAATGCCAGCTGGCTGGTGCAGGGCGGCGGCAAGGTAGTTCTCTATCTGATTAACGCCGACAAGCTGTTTTTTAATATCCAGAGCAACCGCAGTCTGGGCGGAGTTATCAGTGACGGTGTCATTTCTTATCCCGCCAGTCCCCAGATGGAGATATATACCAATTCCACAGTAACCTACAACGTTAATAACAACGGCAAGATAAGGGCTAATCTGTATGGTAGCGGCATTACCCTTAATGTGACAGGGAAAACGAACAGCGGCTTTGCTGTAGCCGGCGGTTTTATCGGCAAGACCCTTAATGTCAGCACGCTGTGGAGCAGCAATGCCCTCAAATCGCTGCATTTCCAGGCGTTTGTGCCGGCTTTCGATGCTGGCAGCGGGGCTGTCAGCAGCAATTGGCAGGTGGATCACTATGAATAGAAAAACAAATAAGCGCCGGGGCTTTACCCTGACCGAACTGGTAGTGTCGATGGCGGTTTTGGCCATAATCGGGGCCGGTTTTGTCTATATCTTTGTCAACGGCTTTGCCCTGCTGGGCCGGGCCAGCCAGCTGGACAGCGACCAGTACCAGACCCGTCAGTATGCCGAGGGTGTCAGCGTGCCCGATGAAAGCCTGGTAACCCGGACCGAACTGACCATCAAGGTTGGCAATACCGAGCTGAATGTTTACAAAGTGACGGTTAAGGCCGGCGCTGATTCAACAGTGGAGTACTCCTATTATGAACCGCGCTAGAAAAGGCATGACCTTAGTCGAGATGGTCATCGCCGTTGCCATCACGGCGCTGCTGCTGAGTATCATCTGGGTTTACATCAATCCGATGATGGAGCAGACGGCGGCCGCCAGCCGGCAGAAGCAGTATGCGGAAATCAGCGATAACATCCTGAATCAGCTGGCTGACCAGCTGCGCTATGCCAGTCAGGTCATTGTCAGCGAGGACTCTTTAGACCTGGCCGAATATAACACCGTCTTTACCCAGTCAGCCGGTACGGGCAGCCAGATTGTGCTGAAGACCAAAGCCGATACGATTGTAATGTATAATACGGCTTACTTTGGCCGGCTGACTTTCCAGCTGACATTTACGCTCAATGATTCCTGCGGCATGCAGGTGCAGCTGAAGCTGTACCGGAAAAATAAAGAAGTCTATTCCCAGTCAAACTATTTTGATCTGGTAAATATGAAACAGCAGAACGGCTCATCCAGTGCGGCCAGCGGCCCGACAGTCTGGTATCAGCCTTAAGGAGGCATAAACATGGAAACAAAGCAGATTCCCATCGGGCAGCTGATGCTGCAGATGAATTACATCAATGCTGACCAGCTCAGCCAGGCGCTAACTTACCAGAAGCAGCATCCCGGCCAGCGGCTGGGCGATGTGATGATAGAGCTGGGCATGATTACGGAAGATGAAAAGCTGCAGGTGCTGTCCCGCCGCTTTGATGTGCCTGTCTATAAGGAGAAGCAGATTGTCGTATCCAAGGAGATCGCCCAGCTGGTTTCGGAAAGCATTGCTGAAAAATACCAGATCATGCCGGTCAGCCTGCATAATGACAATCTGGTGGTGGCAACATCGGATCCATTGGATCTGCAGGCCTTTGAAGATATCAAGGCCAGCTGCGGCATTCCCATTGAAGTGGTGCTGGCTCATAAAAGCCTTATCACGGAAGCTATCCGCACCAATTACTCCAAGGTCAACGTGGCCGCCGCCATTGCGGAAATAAACCAGGAATACGATACGGCCGCCCCGGCCAGTTCAGCCAGCCTGACGGAAGTTTCCGCTGATGACCGCATTGACAGTGCGCCCATCGTTAAATTCATCAATAACCTGATCAAGCAGGCCTACGGGCAGGGGGCTTCCGATATCCACGTCGAGCCGTTTGCGGATGAAACAAGAATCAGAATAAGGGTTGACGGGGTGCTGCGGGATTATATTCATCTGGACCGCAAGGTGCATGAAGGTCTGGTCACCCGGCTGAAGATTATGGGCGGAATGAACATCGCCGAACACCGGCTGCCCCAGGACGGCCGGATTGACATGGATATTTCCGGCCGCAATATCGATATCCGGCTATCCTCGCTGCCGACTATCTATGGTGAAAAAATGGTAATCAGACTGTTAGGCTACAGCCTGCAGGACCTGGACACCCTCAATGATCTGGGCCTGGACTCTGAAAACTACCAGCTGCTGAAAAGGTTAATCCACAACCCTTACGGCATTGTCCTGGTATCCGGGCCGACTGGGTCCGGCAAGACAACCTCGCTTTATGCCTGCCTGCATGAAATCATGTCCGAAGCGGTCAACATCGTCACGGTCGAAGATCCGGTTGAACGCAAGATCAAAGGCATAAACCAGGTTCAGGTCAACAACCGGGCCGGCCTGACTTTTGCTAACGGACTGCGCTCCATTCTGCGGCAGGACCCCGACTGCATCATGATCGGGGAAATCCGTGATGCCGAAACCGCGGAAATTGCCGTCAGCTCGGCTATCACCGGCCATCTGGTTTTATCAACTATCCATACCAATGACACGGCTACCGCCATCAACCGGCTGGTTGACATGGGGGTGGAGCCGTATCTGATTTCCAGTTCGGTTTTGGGCATTGTCGCCCAGCGGCTGGTGCGCAAGGTCTGTCCGCACTGCCGCCAGCCTTATACCCCGACAGCTGCTGAAAAAGAACTGCTGGGCAGCTTCAGCGGCCCGATCTATCAGGCATCCGGCTGCAGCCAGTGCAACGGCTATGGCTACCAGGGCCGGACAGCGGTCTTTGAAATAATGAATATCGATCCGGCCATGCGGGAAATGATCACCAATAAAGTGCCGTCTTCCCAGCTTAAGAAGTATGCGGTTGACCACGGCATGAAGACGCTGGCCGCCAGCACTCTTGAACTGGTCAAAAACGGAACCACCACGATCAGCGAGTTCATGCGGGTTGTCTATAATGTCAACCAGTAGAACTGTTTAGTTTTATTGCCTGCTAAATGTCTGAAAGGCTATAAAAATGATGTGAATAATAAAAATATGTATGCAATACAACAAATTATGCTATTATGGGGTTAGTGAAATGAAAGGAATGTTCACAAATGAGAAAGAATAATAAGAAAAAGGGCTTTACGCTTATTGAAATGATAATTGTCATAGCGATCATTGCCGTTCTGCTGATGATTATCGTTCCGACCATGAACGGATTCATCACCGCTGCCCAGAAAGAAAAAGACAGCGCTAATGCCCGTTCCATCTATGTGGCTGCCAAGGCGCAGTACACGGCTTATTCCGTTGGTCTGGTTGATTCCACGGGAGCTAAATATACTTCCCCGGCCGGCTCTGACGGCAAGATTACGGCTTCAACCCTCAATGCTGATTTCTGGAGCACGGATTTCCCGACGGATACCGACGGCAATGCCTGCACGGCTGTTTTAGCCAACGGCGTGGTTACCGCGACCTGCGGCACCAGCACCTATTCTGATTCCGGTGCCGGTTCCAACTAGTCATTAAGATCCAAGCATAGATTAAAAGGGCATATCACCAATGTGATATGCTCTTTTTTACGGTCCGGATGAGGCTGATTATTCAAAATGCTGCCGGCTGATGTCACGGTAATCAGGCCCCGGCTTAGTGTCGCTGCCATAAACATGGCTGTCAATCCAGCCGCTCGTATCGCCGTCAGTATCATAGCATCCATAAGCCATCAGAAAGGTCAGCGGATCATCATGGCAGTCGTCCAGGTTGGAACGACTTCTGGCAGTGAGATCGTAGAACTCTTTTTTGGTTTCATTTACGGTGTAGCGGAATGACTTCGGATCGCGCGTAAAGAGTCCGCGGTAAGGGTAGGGATCGTTAAGATCAATCTGATACCAGTTGGTGCCCTTGCCCTTGTCTTTTATCAGGAATCCTATTTCGGTGCGGCATTCTTTTTCTGCTTCTTTAAACTGAACGCTTACTTCTTTATAGTTATCAACAATCCAGTCATGGATATAATAGGTCCGCCACTGGAAAGCCGGCTCCATCTGGTCTTTGATTTTGGCCAGGATGCGGTACCGGCAGACTTCCGGCATAAAGCTGTAATCGCCCAGAAAGAGAATGTCGTCATTGCGCCAGTCCGAGTCCAGCCGGGCATAAAGAGCACCCAGCAGGGGATTGCCGATCCAGGATGATTCCGGTCTTTTAGAGCCCAGATCAAAACTGATGGGCTCCATGTATTCTTTTTTATCCGCATTAATCCAGCAATAATACTGTCCCGTACTAACAACCGCCTTTCAAATTAAGAAGCCGTAGGTCAATGACCGAGAGCCAGATACCAGCCGATCAGCTGATTGCCAAACAGCACAGTCACGGCCGCCGCGGCCGCAAAGAAGGGGAACATGGCAATTTCACTTTTCAGATGGGTCTGGTGGCGGCACAGGGAAGGAATAAGCCACAGCAGCGCCAGCACATAGCCGCCGCCGATGGTCAGAATGATCCGGCCGATTCCCAGACAGCTTCCCCCGATCGCCGCCAGCCAGATATCCCCGCTGCCCAAAGCCGCTTTCCGGGATAGCAGATAGATGGCCAGCATCGGCATACTCATTATCAAAGCGCCGCCAATTACTTCCAACCAGCCGCTGAAAGAACAGCCGATGATTCCGGCTGCCAGAATTGCCAGCACCAGCAGAGTGCTGTCATAGACACTGCCGGTATCATGATCAATAAGAGCCATTACCAGCAGGTCAGAAAGAAAAAGACAGTAGAGAACGCTTAGTGCCGATAGTCCGTACTGCACATAAACCAGAGCGTACAGGACTGCATTGCCGGCTTCAACAAGGGGCAGCCGCCCTGAAATGGGCTGCTGGCAGTAGCGGCAGCGGCCTTTCAGAAACAGCCAGCTGAAAATTGGAACCAGATCAGCCGGCTGCAGGGTATGGTGACAGTTGTCGCAGTAGCTGCGGCCTTTGGCTACCGAAACACCCAAAGGAAGCCGGTAAATAGCGACATTGAGAAAACTGCCGATGACAGCGCCGTATATTATGTAAATAATCAGCCAGAAATAGTACATATTTAACGTCCTTCGTTGTAAAATTATACCATAGTTAGACAGTGAGGATTGGATAATGAATTTAACAGAGCTGCTGCAGACAGCCCGCCGGCAAAACTGCTCGGATATTCATCTGACCGCCGGCCGGCCCATAACGGCCCGTAAAAACGGCCGGCTGATAACCCTGGGCAGTGAGTGTCTGGCCCCGGCTGACCAGGACCGGCTGGTTGAACAGCTGCTAACTGCCCCGGCCCTCAAGATTTACCGGCAGGGCGGCGATGCCGACTGCAGCTATCAGGATCAGTCCGGCTTGCGCTGCCGGATCAATGCTTATTATGCCGGCCAGACCAGCTGCGCAGCGGTCCGGCTGCTGAATGACCAGATTCCGACTCCGGAAGCCATCGGTCTGCCTGAAACTGTCTGCCAGATGGTCAGCCAGCCCCGCGGGCTGGTCCTGGTGACCGGTCCAACCGGCTCAGGCAAATCAACCACCCTGGCGGCCCTGATTGAGCAGATCAATAAAAGCCGCAGTGTCCATATCATTACCATCGAAGACCCGGTGGAATATATCTTTACCCATGACCGCTGTCTGATTCACCAGCGCCAGGTCCATAGCGATGTCGCGGATTTCCAGACGGCCCTGCGCAGCGCCCTGCGGCAGGATCCGGATGTCATAATGGTAGGAGAGATGCGGGATCTGGAAACGATTGCCATGGCTATCACCGCCGCTGAAACCGGCCATCTGGTCTTATCCACGCTTCATACCAATTCGGCCGTCAGCACCATCGACCGCATTATCGATGTCTTTCCGGCTGACCGCCAGTCGCAGATCCGCTATCAGCTGGCCTCTCTGCTGATAGGTGTCGTCAGTCAGACCCTGCTGCCGTTAGCCGATGATTCCGGCCGGATTGCCGGCTGGGAGGTCATGGTCAACAGCGGTGCGGTAGCTAATCTGATCCGGGAGGATAAAGTCCACCAGATTCCAGCCGTTATGCAGCTGGCAACAGCCAGCGGAATGCAGCTGCTGGACCAGTCGTTAGCCCGGCTGGTCAATAAAGGACTGATAACAGCGTCAGCCGCTTTGGCCAGCTGCCAGTCCAAAACTGCTTTCCAGCAGTATCTGGGGCGGGGCTGATCAATGAAGAAAACCTTGATTATTGTAATGCTGCTGCTTCTGCTTGCCGGCTGCGGCATCACCGTTCAGACCAAAGGCGAACAGCTGCAGAATTATGAGTACTGGGTCAGTGATGATGCCCTGTACCGCCTTTACTTTGATGGCGAAACCGGCCGTGAAATGAAATTCAATTCCACTGACGGCACTGCTGAAACCAACAGTTTCACCTGGAATGAGGCGGATGATGTGCTGACGCTGATTTTCTGTTATAACGGGACTGACAAGGTCTATGAATTGTTTAATATCAGTTTTACAGATCACAGACTGATCCTGGTGAATAATGAAACGGCTGAACAGATTTCTCTTTCACCAATCAAGCGGAAATAAAGAGAAAGGGCCATACGGATGAACGATTATCATATCTACCAGATTGACGAGAACGAATTTGACCGGGCGGTCTCTTTCGGCTGGTCAGCCTGTCAGAATAAGGCCGCCAACAGCTATCTTCTGTATGCCAGCCGGCCGGAAATGGAAAAAGCCTTCCGCAAGGAGTTTAACAGTGAGGACGGTCAGCTGACCGGCTGCTACTGTGGAAATCAGCTGCTGGGGGTAATGGCTTTTTTTACCATCCCGGTTGATTATTACCTGCAGACGATCGGCCTGTACGCCGCTATTGGCCATCCGCAGGTTTATGATTGTTTTATCGATTATCTTGAGCAGGGCTTTCCGCAGTATACCGCCTACATCGGTCTGCCGGCCGAAAACCAAATGCTGTCACAAGTCTTAACGCTGCGCGGCTTTGATCTCAGCGATGACAGTTATGACATGCGCCTGGCTCTGCCCAAACCGGTCAGGGCTGAAAACAATGAACTGGTCAGCCGGGTTGAGGCATCCCGCTGGGATGAATATGCCGCTTACCATGACCGGGTCTTTCCGGACATTTATTACAGCAGTGCCAATCTGAAAAAGGAACAGGACCGCTTCTTGGTTTTCGCCAGTGAGACAGACGGCCGGATCGACGGGGCCATGTTTGTCAAAACAGCCGATGACTTAGCGGAAATATTCGGCCTGCAGGCTGACCGGGCGGAAATCCAGCCGGCTTTTCTATCGGCGGCTGTTTATAATCTGCAGCGGTTTTATCCGCAGTGCCGCCAGCTGGTCTACTTTGTAGCGGCGGCGGCTGAAACCGATTTGGCCTGTGCGGCGGCCGCCGGATTTGTTATAGCCAGCCACTACCGGCTGTACAGCCGGGAAATAATCTGAGAGCCAAAACAAAACCCGGAATTGCCGGGTTTTGTCTTTTTTTTGAAGAAATGCTAGTCAGCCAGACTTCCCATCGGATCCCACGGATTTAAGACAATGGGCTTCTGCTGGGCCATCTGCAGCTGCGGCTCGGAAAGATACTTTTTATTGATGACCGCCTGATAGACGACCAGATCAAACCAGGAATCCGAGCCGATATGATAGCCGTCATTGGCATGGTCAGGGCCCCAGGAATTCTCAATCTTCCACTTGGTGGGCCGGCCGGAAGTCAGGTTGACTCCGGTAAACACCATGGCATGGGTCATGCAGCTGTTGCGGCTGGCCAAAGCATCGGTCTTGCTGATGGCAAAATCAGTGCCGAAAGCCGTCTTGTAATCATACTGCTGATCATCCCAGATGCCTAAATCACGGTTATTGTACTTGCCGGAATCACAGCCAAACCAGACGACCTGCTTATCACTCAGCTGTTTTACAACCAGCTTTTTAAAATCCTTAATCGGCAGGTTTAGATAATGAATCGGATTGCCGCCGATGACATTGCCCAGATAGGAAACGGTGAATGTTTTGCCAAAGGGCTTGTCATCCGTCGGGGCATTGATGATGCTGATATAGTCATCAAGATTGATACCCAGATAATCCTTATAGAAATCCAGCGGGCTGACATTGCGGTGGCAGTGATACTTCTTGTCACGGTCAACATATTCAAAGTCGAATTTGACCGGTGGCTTGCCCATGCAGTCAGTCAGAAAGCGGTACATATCAGCTAAAACCTTAGCGCGCAGCGGTTCGATGCGGCTGTCTTTGTGATCCTGGTGCAGCCGGCGGATGTCGGAGTTGAAGCGGCGGATTTTGGCATCAAGCATCTGATTCATGTAAGCCGTATTGGAACTGGCGGCCGTTTCCGGCATGGCATACTTGGGGACAATGCCGTACTTCTTGACTACGGAAACCATCATGTCCCACTGGCCGCCGTCCTGAATGCCGGTCTGCAGCACCCAGCAGACAACCCGGTCATCAATCGGTTTGTCAACCAACTCAATCAGTGAATTCATCATGAAATTGACTTTTTCCAGCTTGTCGTAGAAGGCCAGATAGTTCTGGGAAAGTTCAAACTGCTCAATGTTGTATTTATGGGCAATGGCTTCCCGCATGACATTGCAGGAGGCAAAAAGCCAGCAGCGGCCGGACTGCATCTGATTGGTCGCCTTCATCGTCGGGATATCAATCGAGAAATTGAACTGTTCGTCCAGGTGTCTTTCGGTATTGATTGCCGCACTGGCCAGATTGCCTTTGGACAGGGCATGGCGCATGGCGCCGGCTACCGGATCATCAGCAACCATTTTCTGCATTTTAGCTAACTGCTTTTCATCAATAATATTTTGGCTCATCATAAATCTCCTTGTTCATATCTCATTCATTATAAACGCTGCCGGAGGTTATGGCACAATAAAACCCGCACGCAGCGGGTTTTACAATTAACAGAAGATAACTAATGCTTGGCGTATTTGTTGACCAGCCAGATAACCAGGCAGGCGCCTAAGGCTCCGATGATAATCGAGCCGAAGATGTTGCTGGCATTCAGGCCGAGCAGATTGGCGATAAAGCCGCCGACAATGGAACCGACAACACCGAGAATAAGATCGGTAACCAGACTGGATTTCGAGCCCATTATCTTGGCAGCAATAAAGCCGCAGACTAAACCAACGATTAAGTTATAAAGTAACCACCACATGTTTTTGTCCTCCTTGTAAATACATTTGTTATTATAGATTAATTGAGTCGGATGTCAATATTTTTAGTCGGCAGCTGTTCCGTTGGCCGGCTGGTGGGAACGGATGAAGCTTTTCAGGCGCGGCTGAATCAGCGTGACAATAAGACTGTCCAGACCGCCCTTGATAAGATTAAACGGGGCAACGGCTAAAGCCACAAAGGTGAACAGATCTGTTATGGAACTGTTAAGAGCCGTACCCATGGCAATCAGCTGGATCAGCGGCATGTTATACAAAGTAGCGTAGAAGGGCAGCAGGATATAGGCATTGATGGCACAGCCCAGCACTGTCATTGAAACCAGCCCGGCGCCCAGTCCCAGCAGCATGCCTTTGGTGGAGGCCATCTTCTTATAGATGTAGCAGGCCGGCCAGACCAGGGCGATGCCGGTTAAAATATTGGCCAGCTCTCCGACAAAGGCGGTCGAAGTCGGCTTGAACAGCAGCTTAAGCGCGTTTTTCAGCACTTCCATGATGATGGTGGCCGCCGGCCCCAGAATATAGCCGCCGATCAGAATAATGCTGTCGGAAAAGTCAATCTTGTAGAATGACGGCAGAAACGGCAGCGGGAAATCAAAGAGCATGATAATCATGGCCAGTGCTGACAGCATGGCCACCGTGGTAAGATAGCGCAATTTTTTGTTCATGTTAGTCCTTTCCAACCAAAAAAAGGTTTGCGCAACCTTTAGGGGGGGATAAAAAAACTTCTTTCATCCGGACTGTACCGTCGCCAACGGAATTGCACCGTTTCAGCTCTGTTAAGAGTTCGTGGGGTTTTACCACCGGTAAGGAATTGCACCTCTCCCTGAAGATTTCGCTGTCATTATAACGTATCCGGCGGCAAAGTAAAGCCGGACGCTTTAAAAGACCATACGCCCGGCTTTACAGGGATAATCAAGACTGGGTTTTCCGGAGGGCTCGACTACTGGTACATGGCCAGTTCCACACTGTCCATAAACTGGCCAACCGCCATATTGAACTTCTGGTAGTCAGCCTCTTTAAATTCCGCGGTGGCCTGGGCCACACTGGCATCGACAGACTTCAACTGATTATAAAAGGTCAGGGTCATAGGCACTTTGAAAATTGAAGAAAGACCGCGGATGGTCAGAGAGCTGCTTTCGCTGATCTCATTGATGGCCGGCTTATCTGTTATTTCAACAGGTTTTCCATCAACAAGTATTTCCGGTGAAACATAATAATCATAAACGGTCCCGGCGGCGTGGCAGATCTGCTTCCAGCCAATGCCATAGGTCAGATTCCAGCGTGATACCAGCCAGCCGTTTTCTTCTTTTACACCAATCAGCAGCATTTTCTCTGCCTCCTTTTTTGTTCTGTTCAATAAAACGTCTCTTTAAATAATAAAAGGGCCGGCGGATCATCAATTATAACAAGCGGCGGCCCTTTGTCAGACTTACAGGATTCAGATTCTTAAGACGGGACGGTCTTATAGGTTAATAAGATTCAGCAGCGCCTGGGTATAAACAGCGGTCTGGAAACTCAGATCATCCTTATAGACAAATTCATTATCTTCATGGATGTGATAGCTTTCATCGCGGACGGCACAGCCGAAAGCCACAATGTTTTTCATGGAGCGGGCATAAGTGCCGCCGCCCATGGTGCCGGGCTGCCGGCTGCTGTCCGGCTCATACTGCCGGTAAGCATCCATCAGGGCTTTGATCATGGGATGATCCAAAGGGAAGAACAGCGGATCAGCGCCGCCGACATTGGTAATCAGACCTAGGCCGTTAGCCTGCAGTTTAGCGGTAATGGCGTCAGCATGCAGGGTGACCGGGAAGCGGATATCCAAAGTGCAGCAGATCTTATCGTCCTGTTTGTAGGTCAGACCGATATTGCAGGTCAGCTGGCCGTATTTGTCGGAAAGGTTAAGGTCAAGGTTTTCACCGTTGAAGCCCAGGCCGATCAGCTTGTGATAGCTGGAGACAAAAGGATCATTGATGCCGGCCTGGTACATGCCTTCATAGGCATAGCTGATGGCGTTGACGCCTAATTCCGGAGTGGCAGCATGGGCGGCCGTGCCGGTTACCGTCAGCAGGGCTTTTTCCGGATCATTGCTGTAAGTGTAGGCAATGTGATGCTCGCTGAAGAAAGCATCCAGCCGGTTGGCATCCAGGGCATCCGGCTTAAGGGTGAAGCTGACGGAGGCGGGCACCGCATTGCGGGCCGAGCCGCCTTTAGCTTCAATGATTTTATCGCTATGGCCGGTCAGCAGACCGCCGGCCATGCCTTTTTCACCGTAAATCAGCGGGAATTCGGCATCGGGGGTAAAGCCCATGTCAACATAGCCTTCCTTAGAGACATAGTGAGCGATGCCCCGGGAGCCATTCTCCTCGTTGCAGCCCAGAATCAGCCGGATCTTCTTATCCTTCAGATCCGCTTTCATCTCGGTCAGTATTTTCAGGGCCATTAAGGAGCAGACCGCTCCGCCCTTGTCATCCGAAGTGCCGCGGCCGAAAATCTTGTCGCCGACAATGGTAGCCTTGAAGGGATCGGTAGCCCAGGTGTCAGATACCGGCACGACATCAAGATGGGCCAGAATGCCGATTGTCTTGGGACCGTCGCCCATTTCGATATAACCGACCTTGTCATCCAGGTTTTTAGTCTTAAAGCCATAACCGGCCCCGATCTGCAGGGCCTTGTTCAGGCAGTCCCGGTTGGCAACGCCGAAAGGGGTATTGTCCTGATCGTAATTGGCAACACTGGGAAAGCTTACTAATTCTGAAAGATTCGCTACTGTTTCATCCAATAATTCGGCTGCACGCTGTTTGATGTCCATATTTGTATGATCCTTTCGTGGGTAACTCAGTTAACGATGCCGGTGGTTTCACTGGCATCATATTCGGTATAATACTTGCCAATAAGACGCTTGCTGGAGGCAATCAGCTTATCAAGCTGCTTTTCATAATCCTCTCCATAAAGCGGAAAGTCCTGTAAATGAGCGCCTTTTTCAATCAGGGAAACCAGGCGCTTGCTGAAGCTAAGTTCCTTGAACAGCTTAACCGTGTCCAATGACAAAAGATAAGCCTGAGCCTGCTGCAGGGAAATCAGATCGTCTTTCAGACTGACATAGATGCCCAGCACACTGGTCAGAATCATGGCTTCAAGATCATCCATACTGTTGATATCCTGCGGAATGACCATCTTTCTTCCTCCTTTTGGTTACTATCACGTATTATACAATATATTGGCGGCGGTTGCTGCAGATGGCACCTCGTTGTTGTAAAAAAAACGCTATCATTTATAATATAGTTGTTTAAAAGGAGCCTCTCATCTGTGAAAACTAGAACCAAAGTAATCATTACGATGTTAACGTTCGTCCTTCTATATGGCGTGATTATGCTGTTTGCATACCAGTATCTTTATCCGTATCCGAAAGGATATGTTGATGATCTGGAAAGAACTGACAAGGCTTTGAACTACCGGCAGGTCTTTGCGACAGCGGTTGACAGTGATACCACTGTCTATATTACCAAGTCGCTGACTTCCAGTGCCTACCATTTCGGCACCCTCGACTGCAGCTGGCCGAAGTACTTCAAGAATTTCTTCTGCAAGTCAACCAGTTCAGTTTATTTCCCCGTTGACTCCTATGGCTATGTGACCACAAATGATTCATCGGTCAGCAGCTATCTGTTCGGTGCTACCAGTGATATGAACACGGTGAAGGTAGTCATCTCGTTTACCGTCAGTGCCACTATCAGCCAGGATTATGAAATGGTTTATGCCGATCAGACTTTTTACTGCACCGGCTTTGATCCGCAGTATGCCGCTTATCCTTCAACAATAACGGCATATAACGAAAGCGGCGGCATTACCTTCACTTATACTTATAACACGGCCCTTATCTCCGGGCAGGTCTTTAATTACACAGCCAGCTGATTTATAATTCGCTGTACTTTTTGTTGGAGCCTTTTGCTTTGGCCACCGGATACTTGGCGGCATTTTTCTGCATCTTGTCGTGGATGATGGCACACGGATCAACATCCAGCTGCTGACACATCATCAAAGCATACGCCAATACGTCAGCCAGCTCTTCACAGGTCGCTTCTTTATTAAAGCCAGAAGTGTCAAACTGGAAGTGCTCCAAAAGCTCACCGGCTTCAATCGCTATTGATTTGGCCAGGTTGGCCGGCGAATGGGCGTCGGAATTGGACACCAAGGTGAACCCGT
>CAYTET010000028.1:0-23228 GCA_964436975.1 uncultured Erysipelotrichaceae bacterium | reverse complement strand
GGTGTAACCCCGTCCAGTCCCATTACCAGCGTATTCTTTGAAGTATCAATATAATCCTGAATCTGATATGAGCCCATGTCACTGTACTGCCAGGGCGTCAGGGTCAAAGTCCAGGTAAAAGTGTTATCCGAACTATCGTAAACCCCGTCATCCTTTGCCAGTTTTCCGGCCTTCTCCGCTTTTGAGGCATCATAGACTGTCAGGGAAAGATCATCGCCAAAGGAAAGCTTGAATTTATTATAGGTACCTGCGATGGGCGTTTCACCGTCGGTGGCAAGATGGCTGTTAAGATAAAGGTAAGCATCATCAATGTAATTGACGCCGTCAGCCTGCAGGGTCTGAAACCCGGTCAGGTTAAAAGACAGGTAAGCCTGTTTGCTGTCCCAGTATAAAGTCGCAAAGGTCAGACTCTTGGCCGTATCCTGGCTGTCGGTATAATTGACGGTCAGATTCGTGCTGCCCAGCGGAATCGGGAAATCCAGACCGCTGACTGCCGGAATCGTGTAATCGATCGCAACGCCGCGGGCTTTCTGTCCGGCGGCCAGAATGCTGCTGAACTGATCCTCATCAATCTCAAAGCGGTACAGCAGATACAGCGGCTCATCCGGATCAATTTCAGTTCCGTCAGCAATGGCTTTGGCAGCGGGATTGCCGCTGCTGTCAGCCTGATAAATAGCGGCGCTGTTTAATGTCACATAATCCCACAGCGGACAGTCCTGAGTCGTTTCTTCAGCCTTTACTGGACCGTTAAGCACGGAAAAACAAAGAATGAGTGACAGCATAACTTTAGGTATGCTGCAAATCATTCTTCTGAATGGAAATTTGGTTTTCATATTGGCTCTGTGGCTCCGTCTATTTAACTAATTCAAACTTATAAATCTTTGGGCAAATCTATTCCTCGCCTTTAGTATCCTTATTGACCTCTTTCAAAATCGCATCAATGCGGTTGCCGCGATTCAGCGAATCATCAAGTTTAAAAATCAATTCGGGGCATTTATAAATATCAAGCCCGTTTGAAAGCAGACTGCGGATGCGGCCCTTGGCCCGGTTTAAAGCTTCCAGACCGGCCTGATTGCGCTGCTCTTTCCCTAAAAATGACACATAAATCGTGGCATAGGAATAGTCATTGGTAACCTGGACATCGGTAACAGTCACAAAGCCGATATGAGGATCATTGACTTCGTACTGGATGATCTGCGAAATATCTTTTTTAATGATATTTGTCACTCTCTGCTGTCTGATGCTCATAATTATTTTCCTTTAGGGGCCTTGGTAATTGAAGGCGCTTCGGAATTGTCGACAACCTGCTGATTCTCAAAGCACTCAATAATGTCGCCCTCTTTAATATCATTGAATTTTTCAATGGTAATGCCGCACTCAAAACCCTGGCTGACTTCCTTGGCCTGGTCCTTAAAGCGCTGCAGACTGCTTAATACACCAGTATACACAACAATACCGTTGCGAATCAGCCGGATGCTGCAATGGGCCTTGACGACCCCGTCATCAACGATGCAGCCGGCAATTGTGCCGATCTTTGATACCTTAAACAGCTGTCTTACCGTCAGCTGGCCGATGACTACTTCTTCATAAACCGGTGCCAGCAGACCCTTCATGGTCATTTCCATCTCTTCCAAAGCTTTGTAAATGATGTTGTGCAGTCTTATGGTAACACCGTTTTCCTCGGCTACCTTGCGGATATTGGCATCCGGCCGGACATTAAAGCCGTAGATGATTGCATTGGAGGCATTGGCCAGCATGATATCGCCTTCACTGATGGCTCCGGCGGTCGCTCTGATGATGTTAACCTTGACGGTTTCCATATCCAGTTTTTCCATGGAGCTCTTGACCGCTTCGGCTGAGCCGTCAAGATCAGCCTTGATAATGACATTGATTTCTTTGACATTGCCGGCTTTGATCTGGGCAGCCAGGTCATCAAGACTCTGGGCCGCTGTCGATTTGCGGGCTGCTTCAATTTTTACATCATTGCGCCGCTGGGCAAGCTGACGGGCCTGCTTGTCATTATCAAAAGCCTTAAAATGATCACCGGCAGCCGGTACATCATTCAGACCGATTACTTCAACCGGCGCTGACGGGGCCGCCGATTTAATTTCACGGCCTTTGTCATCATTCATTCTTCTTATTTTGCCATAGCAGCTGCCGACAACCAGACTGTCACCGGCCTTCAGCGTGCCGTTTTGAATCAGCAGGGTTGCGACCGGGCCGCGGCCTTTATCCAGCTTAGCCTCAATAACCGTTCCGGTGGCCAGTTTATTAGGATTGGCTTTCAGATCAGCCATTTCGGCCATCAGCAGAATTGTTTCCAACAGATTGCTGATGCCGGTGCCCTTTTTAGCCGACACTTTGCAGCAGACTGTCTGACCGCCCCACTCTTCCGGCATCAGGTTTTCATCACTCAGTTCTTTGTATATGCGGTCAAAATTAACGCCCGGCTTATCGATTTTATTGATCGCGATAAGAATCGGAACATTGGCCGCCCGGGCATGGTCAATAGCTTCCTTGGTCTGCGGCATAATGCCGTCATCAGCGGCCACAACAATAACCGCCAGATCGGTAACCGAAGCGCCTCTGGCCCGCATGGCGGTAAAGGCTTCATGACCCGGGGTATCAAGAAAAGTAACTTTCTTGCCCTTTATTTCAACCTGGTAGGCTCCAATCCGCTGGGTAATGCCGCCGGCTTCGCTGGCTGTTACATTAGTCTTGCGGATGCTGTCAAGCAGTGTCGTCTTGCCATGATCAACGTGGCCCATAATTGTAACGATGGGCGCCCGCGGCTTCAGATCCTGGGCTTCATCTTTTTCATCTTCCAGACTGTTGATGTCCTCAGGCTCTTTTTTAGTGATTGTGATATCATACTGCATCGCTAAAAGCTGGATGGTATCATCATCAAGACTTGAGTTGATGGTAACCATCTTGCCCAGCATAAACAGCACTTTAATGACATCAGGAGCGGAACGGTTGATTTTTTCAGCCAGTTCCTTGACTGTAATGCCTTCCTGATAAGTGCAGTCCTTAGCCGGCTGCTGCCGTTTTACCGGTGCACTGACCGGCCGGGCCGGAGTCTGTTTGTTTTTGGAGCGCTGGTTGCGTTTGGGAGGATAATAAGTAGGTCTGTTTGGCATATATACAACACCGCCTTTCAATATGCTTTATTTTTTAATCATGGCCGTCAGCTGATCGTAAATCTGATCATCAACTTCACATTCAAACTGCCGGTTTAAAATCTTTTTAGCCCGGGCCTGCGCTATGACATCGGCGTCAAGCTTCAGATAGGCGCCCCGGCCGTTGGCCTTGCCGGTGGGATCTACTTCAATAGTTCCCTGGGGCGTTTTAACGATGCGGACAAGTTCTTTTTTCGGCAGCCGCTGGTTGGTAACCAGACAGCGCCGCAAAGGAATCTTTTTCATAAGGCTTATTTACCATCCTGGTCATAGTACTTGTC
The DNA here is from genome assembly GCA_964436975.1 of uncultured Erysipelotrichaceae bacterium. Taxonomy (GTDB): domain Bacteria; phylum Bacillota_I; class Bacilli_A; order Erysipelotrichales; family Erysipelotrichaceae; genus CAYTET01. The sequence continues at coordinate 19,768 of CAYTET010000028.1, read as the reverse complement.
ATAATCATCATAGCTGGAATCAACATCATCATCATACCATTTGTCTTCCTGCTCGGAATTCTTGATCTCGGCCAGCTCCTCTTCAGAGTATTCAGGCTTGATTTCATAATCCTTCTGCTTCAGACTCTCCAGCTTTTTCTTCAGCATCTCATCTTCATAGCTGGTTGAAGGCTTGGCCTTGCTGTATTTCTTCTTAAAGCCGGCGGCCGGCGCTGCTTTTACTTCAGCGCGTTTGTTATCAGCCAGCTTCTCATATTTGGAGACATACTCATCAGCATGGATTTCCAGCTTGGCCTTGCGGCGCTTGATGACTTCCGGCTTGGCTTCTTCCGGCTCAGATTTAACTTCTTCAGTTTCTTCAGCGGCAGCGGCCGGCTGGGTTTCAGCTTCAGGCATTTCAGGCTGGCTGGCCTCGGTCTGGGGCATCTCTTCCGGCAGCGGCTCTTCTTCCTCTTCCGTAAATTCCGGTTCAGCCGGCTGGCTGGCCGCAATGGCAGCAGCCTGCTGGTCGATGCGGGCCTGTTCGGCTTCGCGTTCGGCCTGTCTTTCAGCCGCGGCTTTGGCTTCTTCTTCAGCCAGTTTCTTTAAGGCTTTGCTCTGTCTTTCGGCTTCCGCTTTGGCATTGTATTCAGCAATGCGGGCATCGACATCGACACCGGCCTGCTCCATCTCGGACTTAGTCTTGATATCAATCTTGCGGCCGGTCAGCTTAACCGCCAGCCGGGCATTCTTGCCGCGCTTGCCGATGGCCAGCGACAGCTGGCTTTCATCAACAATAACCGTCAGGCTTCTTTCATCCTCGGTCGGCAGAACTCCGATGACCGCCGCCGGCTTAAGGGCGTTTTTAACTAGTTCGACCAGGTTTTCGCTCCACTCGAAGATATCAATTTTCTCACCTTTAAGTTCATCAATAACGACATTGACCCGCGAACCCCGCGGCCCGATGCAGGCGCCGACTGGTTCAATTGAAGGATTGTGTGAAATAACAGCCATCTTGGTCCGCTCGCCGGCTTCCCGGGCAATGGCTTTTATCTCGATGATTCCCTGATAGATTTCCGGCACTTCCTGTTCGAAGAGCCGCTTGACCAGATTGGCATCGGTGCGTGATACCAGAACCTGGGCGCCTTTGGAATCTTTGGTGACATCGGTGATGACGACCCTGATCCGCTGGCCTTCGACATATCTTTCGGTTGGCATCTGGGCCGATTTGGGCATCATAGCCAAAGTCTTGCCTAAGTCAACCAGACAGAATTTATCCTCTACTGACTGCACGGTTCCGTAGACCAGATCCTGCAGTTTATCAATATATTCATCATAGACAATCTGCTTGGAGGCTTCCTTTATCTTCTGCAGCATGACATTCTTCACCAGGGTGACCGTCGACCGGCCAAATTCGGAAATGTCGACCGGGACCTCATAAAAGTCATCCAGCTTCAGTTCCGGATTGTCCCGCTGGGCATCTTCAACAGAGATTTCCAGTGCATCATCCATTACTTCGCTGACGACTTTGAACTGATGGAATACTTTGATATTGCCGTCCTGGGTATCAATTTCAACCCGCACCAGGGCATCAGGATCCCCGCAGTGCTTGCGGTAAGCCTTGACCAGACCCTCGCTCAGCGCCTCGACGACAATATCATTGGTAATCATACGGTTGTCTTCAATTTCGCCTAATGCTTTTACCAAGTCTTTGATATTCATGATTTAAAGTGCCTCCACACTACATTTTTACCGCCAGCCGGATCTGAATCATCCGGGTCTGGGGAATACTAATGGTTTTCTTTATGTTCTTGACATTGTAATTCAATGTCAGAATTCCATCTTTATAATCAGTCAAATCGCCATACAGGTCAGCCATGCCTTCATAGCCGCCGTCAAACTTCACATAAATGTACTGGCCGACCGCCTGGGCAATTTCATCATTGCCGGCCAGTTCAGCCTCCGCTCCGTATGAGCAGACATCAAGCTGATAGGGCTTGGCCGTGAATGGATTGGCATCCAGATATTCCGACAATTCCTGCGATACCTGTTCACAGGTATCCAGGTCCATGGTGCCATCGGCTCTTTTCAGCATCAGCCGGAGGACCAGACCGCCCTTCTCACTTACAATGGCCGCCTGATGCTGGCTGATGTCATGGCTCAGACATATTGCGCTAATTTCTTTTTCAATGTTTTCAGTTATCGTCATACACCCTCATCAAAAACTAAGGAGCGGCTAACCGCTCCTGTTTTCTTTATCGTGACTAAATGATACAACACAAATGCCGCTGTTGCAATAGATTACAGGCCTTTTTGTCAGGTTTTCCGCCCTAAACACGGCTGTTTTCAGGGTTCAGCGCTCAAGGAGTCTTTTAAAAGACGAGCGACATCTGGTCTTCATCATCCAGACCGTCGAAAGTATGCAGATTGCGCATCAGCTCCATCTGGGTGTCGCTGACATGGCCGCGTTTCTTAAAATCGGCAATGCTGATAAATTCACGTTCCTGGCGGGCGCTGACGATATAGTTGCCGACACTGGCACCCAGGCCGTCAATGGCGGTAAACGAAGGCAGGATGCCCTTAGGGTCATCCGGATCAACGATGAAGGCGGTTGCCTGGCTTTTGGTAATCGACAGCCGGTTTAAATGGTAGCCGCGCAGATACATCTCTTCCGTTACCTCCAGCACCGGCTCCAGATCCTTCTCTTTGCTGGTGATTTTGCCGTTTTCATGCAGCCGGCTCTGAATATCGCTCAGCCGCTGATAGACGGCCTCTTCCCCAGCCAGCATGGTGGCCAGTTCATAAGAGTCACAGCGCAGCGAGAAAAAGACGGCATAATACTGGGCCGGATAGTACACCTTATACCAGGCAATCCGGACGGCCATGGTAACATAAGCCACCGCATGGGCCTTAGGGAACATGTACTGGATTTTCAGACAGGAGTCAATATACCAGTCGGGCACGTCATGCTTTTTCATTTCCGCAATCCAGTCCGGCTTCAGACCCCGCCCCTTGCGCACCGATTCCATGATGTCAAAGGCCTGGCGGGCCTCCAGTCCTTTCAGACGGAGATAGCGCATGATATCATCCCGGCAGCCGATTACTTCCCGCAGGGTGCAGATCTTCTGGTTGATCAGCTCTTCAGCATTGTTCTGCCAGACATTGGTGCCGTGGGTCAGCCCTGACAGCGTGACCAGATCAGCAAAGGAAGTCGGCTTGGTTGCATCCAGAATCCGGCGGATATTATGTGTTCCGAATTCCGGCAGACCGGCCGCGCCGGTGGTTTCGTGATAATGATGATGCGGATCGCTTATCTTCAGCGAATCAATGCCGCTGAACAGCGCCAGCGTCTTTTCATCATGCAGAATAATGCTGCGCGGATCTATGCCGGTATATGTCTGCAGCATTTTTACGGCTGAAGGGTCAACATGGCCCAGAATATCCAGCTTCAGGATATTGTCATGCAGATCGGCGATGGCAAAATGAGTAGTTTTCCAGTTGGAAAAAGGATTATTGGCCGGATACTGAATAGGTGTGAAATCATGAATTTCCTTCGTCTTGGGAATGACGACAATGCCGGCCGGATGCTGACCGGTCGTGCGCTTGACGTTTTCACACATTTTGCAGAGATAATCGGTATAAGCTTTAGAAAAAGGAGCCCTTTCCATTTCCTCGCAGTACCCTTTTATATAGCCGTAAGCCGTTTTGGTGGCAACTTCACCGATGGTGCCGGCTCTGAACGAATAGTCATTGCCGAAAAGGTCACAGATCATCAGCTGGGCTTTCTCCTGGTATTCACTGGGGAAGTTAAGATCGATATCCGGAACCTTATCCCCGCCAAAGCCCATAAAGGTTTCAAAGGGAATGTCATGGCCGTCGGCAATCATCAGGGTCTGACACTGCGGGCACTTCTTGTCCGGCAGATCAAAGCCGTCCGCCACCGAGCCGTCGGTGATAAACTCGCTGTGATGGCACTGCGGGCAGACATAATGGGGCACCAGCGGATTAACTTCGGTAATCTTGGCCATTGTCGCAATAAAACTGGACCCGACGGAGCCCCGCGAACCGACAATAAAGCCATCCTGGTTAGCCTGCTTGACAAGCAGATAGGCAATATAATACTGCACGGTCCGCCCATTGGAAATAACGGCATCCAGCTCTTTGCTGATGCGGTCGCTGACAATCTGCGGCAGCGGATCGCCATAGATCTGGCGGGCATTCTGATAGATAATATCCGTCAGCATCTTATCTGATCCTTCAATTTCCGGACAGAGCAGCTGCTGGACTATCGGATAGATTTTCTCAATCTGGCCGGCCAGCGCCCGCGGCTGGTCAATGACGATCTTAGTGGCGATCTTTTCACCCAAAAAGGCAAATTCATCCAGCATTTCGGCAGTCGTCATCATATGCTGGCGGGGGCTTTTGAAAGACAGCCGGCGGCTGCGGTTGAGCGGATATAACGGATGGCGGAAGCCGCCGATCCGCTTGGCCATGATATAGACATCCCGGCCGATTTTCTGATTGGGGTTTATATAATAGGAATCATTGTCGGCAATGATATATTTGCCGGCTTTTTCCGCCGTTTCTACGACATTGGCAATAATCTTTTTGATCCGGTCCTGGTCAAAGGAACTGCCTTCTTCCATCAGCGGCGTATAGTTGGTGACCGGCTGCACCTCAATGAAATCATAAAAAGCCATGGCTTTTTCAAGCTGCGGCTGGGTGCGGTTGGCGGCCAGTTCAAAGATCTCGGAAAAGATATTGCCGGCGCCGATCAGGATATTGCCGGCTTTATGCCTCTGTTCGATCTCGCGGCGGGTAATGCGCGGTTCAGCTACGACATCGCTGTCCGTCTTGACGGCGTTCTTTTTGGCGAAATATGTCAGGTATTTTGTATGGGAAAGACTGACCAGCTCGTATATTTCCTTGATGCCGGCCATGTTGCGGGCATAGATGGTAACATGACTGGGCCGGTCTTTCTTGTAGATATCAGCATCCTGGTTATCCTGCAGCTGCTGCAGGGTGATATTGGCATAATCCGGAATATCTTTGGCCATCCGGATGAAGATCTCGGCCAGCACCTTGGCATCATAATCGCCGCGATGGGCGGCCTCTTCATCATATTCAACGCCGTATTCATTGGCAATCAGGCCCAGCCGGTAAAATTTGCGGTCCGGGATAATCTGCTTGGCCAGATTCAGCGTATCAATGCAGGGGTTGGTCAGAACCGGCCGGCCGCTTTCTTTCAGTTTTTCATTAAGGAAAGTAAAGTCAAAAGCGGCGTTATGAGCCACAATGACCCGGCTGCCGATGAAATCCAGAATTTCAGCCGCGGCCTGGTCAAAGGGAGCGGCATCAGCCAGCATGCCATCGGTAATGCCGCATTTTTTGGTGATGAAAGGCGGCACCGGCTGACCGGCCGCAATAAACAGCTGCTTGGTTTTAACAATCCGGCCCTGGCTGACAATCGCCCCGCCGAATTCAATGATTGAATCATAGCGGGCGGACAGTCCCGTTGTCTCCAGGTCAATAACGGCATACTCGCTTGCGCTAAGCTTGGCTTCCGTCGGGTTAAAGACAATGGCCAGCTGTTCATCAACCATGGAAATCTCAATGCCGAAAATTACCTTAAACTTGTTACCCGGATCCTTTCTGTCTATCTGCAACAGGGCATTTTGGGAATTGGGATAAGCCTGCACTACGGCATTATCAACGATAGCCACCCCTTCCCAGCCCCAGTTATAGGCCTGGTTTATGATGTCTTCACAAGAGCAGATGCCATCCATCTCGCTGCGGTTGGTATGGGCATGCATTTCCAGCCGCTTGGGTCCCTGGTAGCTGTCCTGGCGCTTATTGGGATCCTGCTCCATTATTTCAATAAAATCAGGGGTCATAATATAATCTCTGTCGAAATCATCGTAATCACAGCTGCCGTAGGCTGTTATATACTGGCCCGGCTTGATCTCATGCAGCTTGTCATTAGGCAAAGAGCGGTTTTCAAAGCGCTTGATGATCAGGGCATCGGAGTTATCAGAAAAATAAATATGCTGGATTTCCCGGTTCTTCTTAGTGGCGTTGTATTCAACGTTGAAAACTGTTCCGCTGCAGTAGATTTTAGCGGCTTTCTTATGCAGCTGAGCCATGGGCATCTTCAGATATTTCTTTTTATCAATGTTCTCATTGTTGTAATTATAATCAAAAACCGATTTGCTATTCTGGTTAGTGCCGGTTGGATAAAATGCTGCCGCTGGTTTGACGGAATGTGCCGGAGCGGCGGCAATTTCAAGACTCTGATTTTTCAGCGGCTTTTTGATGCCGACTTTCTGAAGAAACGCCGCAATCTTTTCTAAGGCCGGCTGGCCGACCGAATCAATGTAAATAGCATTTTCATCCTGCTGGGGCATAATCTTGCCAATTGCCTGATCGTTTGACTGGCTGGCATAAAGACGCAGATAGTTGATCAGTTCTCCGGTTTCAACCGTCTCATCAGCCGGCTGAATATGCAGCTGGATGTTTTTTTTAAGATAGCCGGCAAACTTTTCGCACAGCATTGTATAAACATCCGCCGGCAGCACCGCCGTGGTTTTAATGGTGATAAACACAGTGTTAGTTTTGGCATCATAGACGGCCGGCATAATAAAAGCCTTCTCAAAAAAGGAATAATAGCGGGCCTCAAGGCCTAGTTTTTTAAGTATTTCCGGTAAGTTCATTATTTGGCCATCACTTTCAGGGCCTGGGCAGCGGCCTGCTGCTCCGCTCTTTTCTTGCTGGTGCCGCAGCCGGTGCCCAGACAGATATCATCCAGATAGACCCCTATTTCAAAATATGGATTATTGGAAGGTCCGGTGGTTGAAATCACCTTGTAAACAAGGGCTTTGCGGGAGTCAGCCTGCACATATTCCTGCAGATGGGTCTTGTAGTCAATGACATCAATTTTTTCAGGATGGACAATCCGCGGCCGGATGGCCATTTCCAGAATCGGAATCACCTGCGGAAAGCCGCCATCAAGATACAAGGCTCCCAAAAAAGCTTCGAAGGCATCTGAAACCAGCGAATCACGCTGCCGGCCGCCGGTTTTTTCCTCACCCTGGCCCAGACACAGGCATTCATCAAGCTGCAGGCTGCGGGCGGCCTGGGCCAGCGTCTTTTCGCAGACCAGCTGGGCCCGCATCGTTGTCATCTGCCCTTCGGAGATGGGCGGAACCATTTTAAAGAGCTGCTCGGTAACCCACAGCTCTAAAACAGCATCCCCCATGTATTCAAGTCTTTCGTTATCATCGGGCAGCGCCGGATGCTCATTGACATATGAAGAATGATAAAAGCCGTTTCTGATCAAAGCCTGGTCAGTGCAGCTTAATTTGTGATCTTTCATCCACTCAATGATGTCCTTCATCCCTTTTTCCTCCTGCCTTCACCCGATTTTAGCATGTAATCAGTCCAGATGATACCCGGTGTCCTGGGAAAATTTGTGCAAGTAGGCCATTAAGGCTTCATTGCCAACAGCCCCGCTATCGGCCATTATCTGCTGGCTGTCCTGCTGGCAGATCTGCAGAATATCCTGGTCTTCAATGATATTTCCGACCATAAACACCGGCAGACCGGACTGCCGGTAGCCCAAAAGATCGCCCGGGCCGCGCTGCTGCAGATCATAGTAGGCAATCTTAAAGCCGTCATTGTTCTCTGCAATAATCTGCAGTCTTTTCAGAGCCTGCTCATCCTGGGTATCGGTCAACAGCCAGCATTGTCCGGGCTGGCTGCCACGGCCGATCCGCCCCCGCAGTTGGTGCAGCTGGGACATGCCAAAACGATTGGCATCATAGATTATCATCAGATTGGCATTTTTGATGTCAACACCGACCTCCACAACCGTCGTGGTCACTAAAATGTCGATTTTATGGCTGCGGAAATCTTCCATTACCGCATTCTTCTGTTCATCATCCATCTGGCCGTGCATCAGTCCGACGGTATGGCGGTCATAATAAAACTGGCGCAGATTGGCATAGATATCATTGACATTGCGGACCTTGTAATCCTCGTTTTTATCAATCGTGGCACAGATGACAAACATCTGCTCACCGGCCTGCAGAAAAGGCTCAATCGTATCAACAAGGGCCATGAAAGAATTCTGGCGGACCAGTTTTGTCGTCACGTTTTTATTGGCATTGGGCATGGTGCAGATGCTTGAAACATCCATGTCGCCATACAGGCCGGCGGCCAAAGTGCGCGGAATCGGGGTGGCTGACATCAGCAGCAGATCAGCCTGACGGCCCTTGTCCTGCAGCAGCTGGCGCTGCTTGACACCGAAGCGCTGCTGTTCATCGGTGACAATCAGGCCGAGATCCTTTATCACCACTTCATCCTGAAATAGAGAGTGGGTTCCGACAATCATCTGGGCAGACCCGTCAGCCATGGCCGCCAGGCTTTCAGCCCGCTGCTGACTGCTGCAGCCGGCATACAGCAAAACGGCTTTGATATTAAAACGGCCGAAGTATTTCTGCAGATTGGCGTAATGCTGGCGGGCCAGAATAGCCGTCGGTGCCATCAGCACCGCCTGCCGGCCGGACAGAGCGGCCGCATACATGGCAATAAAGGACACAACTGTCTTGCCGCAGCCAACATCCCCCTGAACCAGCCGGCACATCTGCACACGGCCGGCCATATCCTTTAAAATTGCTTCGACAGCCGTCATTTGATCAGCCGTCAGCTGATAGGGCAGCGACGCAATGAAAGCATCGATTTTAGCGCGGTCGATGGGCCGGCCGCTGGTTCTGGTCTGGGCCAGCCGGCTCTGCCGCCGCTTCTGCATCAGACACTGGTAAACCAGAAATTCTTCATATTTAATGGTTTTAAGCGCCTGGTTGAGTTTTGCGGCGCTCTGCGGGAAATGGATCTGGCATAAGGCCTCATATCGTTTCATCAGCCCTCTTTTTTCCTGATAGGCGGCCGGAACAATATCGGTGACCTGACTGCGGTAATCCTTGAGCAGTTCCGCCATCAGCTGGCTGAACCATTTGGCCGGCACTTTATCCTTCAGCGGATAAACCGGCTTAATGCCCAGCAGCTGGTCTAAGGGCTGGTCATTGGTCTGCAGGGCCAGCACCTTGCGGCTGCCCTGATAGCGGCCGATTATGGTTATCATGCTGCCGACAGGCTTGCGGGCCAGCCAGGGCCGGTTGAATATTGAGATCCGCAGATGCTCGAATCCGGCATCCACATCAAAGGTCAGCAGCGATCTTTTGCCCTGGTAATAGACCAGCTTGGGCCGGCTTATGATAGTTGCTTCAAAGACAACCTTCTGATCAATGGTCCACTGGCTGTAATCCACTTTCTCATAGATATCATAGTGCGATGGAAAAAACTGCATGATGTCATTAACGTCATGCAGTCCTAATTGAGCTAAGGCTTCCTTCTTTTTGGGAGTGATATTTACAGTCATAACTCTCCTTTCATCCAGGCTGAAGTATTATTATTCAACCCCTATAATGAAAGAATATATATCCTGACCGCCGGCAATCAGCTGCACATCAAGATGATATTTGTCAGTGATGTAGTCATTGATCACGGCGGCCTGCTGTTCATTTACCGGCTGGCCGTAAATAACCGTAACAATGCTGCTGGAAGAAGAAATCATCTGGTCAATCATGTTTTCCGTTGTCTGGATGACATCCTTGGATGAAGCCGCGATCTGCTTGCCGAAAAGACCGATATAGTCATTCTGCTGGATCTTCACCCCGTTGAATACGGTATCCTTGACCGCATAGGTTACTTCGCCAGTCTTGACATTGCCGATAGCCTGGTTCATGGCAGCCAGGTTGTCTTCAAGATCAGCTTCCACCGTAAAGGACAGACAGGCGCTGATGCCCTGGATAATGCTGGTGGAAGGCACGATGCTGATATTCTGGTTGCTGATGATTTCCTTGGCCTGCTGGGCCGCCAGGATGATATTGCTGTTATTAGGAAGCAGAATGATGTAATCGGCATCCACGGCCTTTATGGCATTGACAAAGGATTCCGTTGAAGGATTCATTGTCTGGCCGCCGACAACAAAATGGCTGACCCCCAGACTCCGGTACAATTCTTCGATGCCGGAACCGTTGCAGACAGTAATAATGGCATATTTTTCATGGGACGCTGCCGGTGTCCCGGTCTCTTCATAAGGCTGGCTCATATTCTGAATCCGCACCGCGGTAAAATCACCAAAGCGCTGCAGCTTGTTTAAAATATCGCCCGGCTGCATGGCATGGACATGGACCTTGATCTGCTGAGGCAGACTGACAATCTGAATATCATCGCCCAAATGGGATAAAGTCGCTTTCAGACGCTCCATATCAAGACTGCTGCTGGCATATTCGTTCAGATTAACCGTGACATCCGTGCAGTATGCCGCCAAAGCACCGCCATCGGCGCTATTATCCCGGCTGGCTTCACTGCGGGTTATGGGATGGCCGCTCCAGTAGGCATCAAAGCCTTCAAAGATGGCACACAGTCCGGCTCCGCCCGAATCAACGACACCGGCTTCCTTAAGCACCGGCAGCAGTTCAGGGGTTTTCTGCAGCGATATATCGGCTTCTTTTTTCAGAACCGCAAAAAGGCCTTCAATATCGCCCTGCCCTGATTCGCTGTAGCGCAGTCCGGCTTCCGCCGCCTGTCTGACAACCGTCAGAATAGTGCCCTCAACCGGCCGCATGACGGCTTTGTCCGCCACTTTTGACCCTTTGGCAAAACCATTGGCCACCTGCTGGACATCAATGTCAGCCAGCCCGTTGATGGTCTGGGAAAAACCTTTAAAAATCTGGGAGAGAATAACCCCAGAATTGCCGCGGGCTCCCATCAGCATAGCCCTTGATAAGCATTTGGCTACATCCCCGATATTCTCGTTTTTATATTCAATCGTCTGCTCTACGCCCGATCCGAAAGTCATCAGCATGTTGGTTCCGGTGTCCCCGTCGGGGACCGGAAAGACATTGAGGGTGTTGATTGAATCCTTCTTATTGGCAAGGTTTGCCGCGCCGCTGGCCAGCATTTCCTTGAAATGGTTGGTGTCTAGTATTTTCATTGCCGGTCTCCCCTTAGTCAATCACTTTAACGCCCTGAACAAAAACGTTGATGGCCTTAAAATCGATGTTTAAGGATTTCCCCAACTCATACTTGATCTTCTCCTGCAATTCCAGACAGACATTGGTAATATTAACCCCGTAGCAGACAATGACATAAACCTCCAGAACAAGGCCGTCTTTCTTCTGCTGCAGCACAATGCCCTTGGAATAGTTTTCATTTTTAAGCAGAACGGCCAGGCCCTCATGGAAAAACTTCCGGGAAGCCATACCGACAATGCCGTAGCATTCACTGGCGGCGTTGCCGGCCAATGAAGCAATGGCGTCCTGAGAAACATAAATATCGCCTAGCTGAGTCTGTGAACGCATCTTGTTCTCCTCCTTATTCGTTTCCTGCCGCATCCGCTGCGGACTGACTGCTGACAAAATCCTGACAGTCCCGCATAATGGCAACATTTTCAGTCTTGTCCAGAAAGATGCAGGCATAAGGACTGGTGGATGAGGTGATGATGTTGAGGTACTGATCCATCAGATCTACCGCATCATAGCTCAGAAACATCTGATAGCCATCATCCATCACACATTTTATCATATCATCGTCCCAACTTAAAGAATAGGCCTGCACTTCCGACATGCGGAGCCGGACCTGAAGATCGACTTTTCCTAAAGCCGGCGCCCATTTCTTTATCTTTTCATCACTGAAACCGATATACATCGGCAGCGTGTCAAGGTCTTTGATGACATTGTCAGCACATTCGACAGTGCTGCCATCCGCCAGGATCAGTTCCATTATATCGGTTTCATACTGATAGCCGATAATCGTGTTTTCAGTAACTTCAATTACTACTCCGTTATGCGGCGCGGTTCTGATTTCAACTTTGGCAATCAGCGGATCCTGCTGGGCCTTGTAACTGCGCCAGGATGAAAACACCAGGGCATATTTTGAGGAGTAGTTCAGTCCGGTCGCCTGCATGATGTAGTCATCTGATAGCAGGTCATTGCCAATGATCTTGATACTGCGGATCTGGCTGACCGGGCTTGAAAAGTAAAACCAGCCGGCTACCGTCAAAACAGCCAGCACCGCCAGAATCACTAGCAGACTGAAGCAGCGCTTGCGTTTGGTCAGGTTTTCCGACTGTTTCTTTTCATCAATATGCTGGCGCACAATATCCTGACCCATCTGGTATTCGCCATCGGTAACTTTATATTTCATTTTAGCGGCCAGTTGAACATTTCCACTTCACGGACAAGTTCAATATTGTGCTTTTCTTTGACCTGGGTCTGGATTTCATCAATCAGCTGGGCAATCTGACAGCTTTTGGCATGTCCGGCATTAACAATAAAGTTGGGATGCTTACAGCTGACGGCGGCATCGCCGATCTGGCGGCCCCGGTAGCCGATCTCATCAATGAACTCCCAGGCAAAATGCCCCTGCGGATTGCGGAAAACGCTGCCGGCACTGGGCATATCCAAAGGCTGGGTTGCCATTCGTTTGGCCTGGCGCTGTTCCATCAGGTTCCTGATTTTATCGCTGTCCAGTCTTTTCAGCTGCAGCTTCACACTTAAAATGGTCCAATCCGCATGTTTCTGGAAGACTGAACTGCGGTAGCCGAAATGACATTCCCGTTTGTTCAGCCAGAATATCTGGTCATCCGCCAGCACTTGGACCGCTTCCACAATATCACTCATGCTGCTTTTATAAGCTCCGGCGTTCATGTAAAGACAGCCGCCGGCCGTTCCCGGAATGCCGCTGGCAAACTCCAGACCGGACAGCCCGCAGGTCATGGCCTGGTAGGCCAGCGCAATAATCGAACAGCCGGACTGGGCCAGCATGACATCATCGTCAATGGCAAAATCATCAAAGAAGCGGGTCGGTTTAATGATTACACCATGAAAAGGCTGGTCAGAAGCCAGGATATTGGAGCCGTTTCCCAGCACTTTGTAGGGAATGCGGTTTTTCTTCAATAGCTCAATCGTATTTATCAGATTGAAGTTGTTGTGCGGATAGATGACATAATCGACCGGTCCGCCAACCCGCAGGGTTGTCAGTTCGCTCATCATCTGACCGACTTCGACTTCCCCGCATATCTTCAGTTTCTTTTCAATTTCACTGTTCATTTCTGTTACCTGCCAGTCGGACTACGAGATGGGCAAAATCAGCAGCCGCCTGCGGATGGCTCATGGCCAGGGCCGCCTGTTTCATGGCTTCTCTTTCAGCCGGACTGTCAATCAGACTGTCAACGGCGGCCACTAAAGAGTCAGCCTGCAGATCTTTTTCTTCTATAATCTTGGCGGCTCCTCTGTCAACCATCGCCATGGCGTTATGAAACTGGTGATTGTTGGGCACATAGGGACTGGGAATAATAATCGTCGGGATGCCTAATGACTGGTATTCACAGGCACTGGTGGCCCCGCCCCGGCTGATTGCCATGACACAGTTTCGGACGGCTCTGGCCTGGTCAATATAGGGAACAACGGTAATGTTGGACCCGACCGGATCAACACTCTGCCGGAAGCTGTCATAGCCTTTCGGTCCGGTGACGTAAAGGATATTGTACGGTTTATCCTTAAATAACCGGATGGCGTCAATCATTTTGGCATTGACACTCGCTGACCCCAGCGAGCCCATTACAACCAGCACCGTCGGACGGGCGGTATCAAGGCCTAAAGACTGCAGATAAGCCGTGCTTTCAGCGCTGTCAACATGTAAACTGGCCCGCGGATTGCCCAACGGATAAACCTTGGCGGCCGGAAAGCGGTCATTGGCGCTGTCATAGCAGGTCACCACCGCATCGGCGTAATGGCCCAGCAGGCGGTTGGCCATGCCGACATAGGAATTCTGTTCATGGATTATGGTCGGTATATGACGATGATGTCCGGCTAAAACAACCGGCACTGTTACATACCCGCCAAAACCTACGACTATATCCGGCTGGTAATTATCAATTATTTTAAGGCAGGTCTTATAGGCACTGTAAAGCACCCGGGCCCGGGCAAACTTGGATATGAAACTGGTGTTATTGAAGGCCGCCGCCGTTATTCCTTCAAAGGAATAGCCCTGCTGCGGGATAATCTGGGCTTCGATCCGCTCACTGTTGCCGATAAACAGAATATCGGCATCAGGTTTTTGTTCTTTCAGCTCTTCAGCCAGCCGCAAGGCCGGATAAATATGTCCGCCGGTTCCCCCGGTTGCCATTATTACTTTCATAGCAGCACCCCTTTCAATAAGTTTTATTCACTGTCAAACAGCGTACGGTCCTTATCAGTTTTCTTATATGGTATGCCCAGATGATTATAGGCTTTCTCTGTTACCATCCGGCCCCGCGGGGTCCGCACGATAAAGCCGATCTGCAGCAGGTACGGTTCATAGACATCTTCCAGCGTGGTCGTTTCTTCGGCAATGCTGCTGGCCAGCGCATCAAGGCCGACCGGGCCGCCCCTGAAGCGTTCAATAATGCCCATCAGATAGCGGTGATCAACATCATCAAGACCGATAGGATCGACTTTCAGCCGCTGCAAAGCCAGCTGGGCAATTTCCAAATCGATATGGCCGTCCTTTAAAATCTGGGCAAAATCCCTGATGCGGCGGAACAGCCGGTTGGCTATGCGCGGCGTGCCCCGTGATCTTTTGGCTATTTCATTAACCGCCTCTTCGTCAATGGAAGTCTCCATGACCCGGGCGGTTCTTTTAATAATCGTTTCCAGCTGGGTCACATCATAGTAATCCAGTTTGCTGGTAATGCCGAAGCGGTCCCGCAGCGGCGCGGACAAATCGCCGGCCCGGGTAGTGGCGCCCACCAGGGTAAACGGCGGCAGATCCAGTCGGATGGAACGGACACCCTGATCCTTGCCGATGATGACATCAATGCTGTAGTCCTCCATGGCCGGATATAAAACTTCTTCAATCGGCTTGGGCAGCCGGTGGATTTCATCAATAAAAAGAACATCGCCGGCTTCCAGCGATGACAGAATAGCCGCCAGATCACCCTGCCGCTCTAATGACGGACCGGAAGTCGTGCGGATGTTGCTGCCCATCTCATGAGCCAGAATATAAGCCAGCGTGGTTTTGCCCAGACCCGGGGGCCCGTACAGAAGAACATGATCAAGAGCTTCATTGCGCTTTTTGGCCGCCGCAATGAAAATTTCCAGATTTTTCTTCAGGATATCCTGACCGACAAAATCTTTCAGTAATTCCGGACGCAGACTGGCATCTTCGTCATTCTGCTCACTTTGCGGATCCAACAGACGCGTTTCACTCATGTCACATTCCCTTTCGCTTTAACAGCAGCTTCAGAGCGGTTTTCAGGTATTCATCGGCACTTGCCGCCGGAGTGGCGGCCAGCTCTTTCTGAATATCATTGATCTCATAAGTTTTGTAACCCAGATTTTTCAGCGCCGCTAACGCCTCCTGCATATTCTGGTTAACAGGCTGATCCTGATCACCGGAGACAAGTTTGCCTTTCAGATCAAGAATAATCTGGGAAGCGGTTTTGCTGCCAATGCCGGGCATGCTTTTAAGATAGCCGACATCACCGGTTTCAATGGCCTTGATCACTTCGTCCTGGTTGCCGCCGGCCAGCATCTTTAAGGCCGTCTTCGGCCCCAAACCCTTTACCATGATCAGCCGCTGGAACAGCTCCAGCGTTGATTTCTGCAGAAAACCGAACAGCTGCTGGTCATCCTGGCCAAAAGACTGATATGTATATATGGTAACTTCCTGACCGAGATTGACCGAGCCCTGCTGCATGAAGTTAATTTGCCAGCCTATCCCGTGATTATCAATTACAATACTGTCTTGACTAAGGGCAAAGACGGTGCCGTGAATGAATGCGATCATGATTTGCCTCTTTTCCTACCTATTATAGCTTAACTGAAAGACTTGCTCAATCAGTCAGTTCGGTAAGCTCAAAGGCATAATCATTGATATACACTGTATCGGTTTGCCGGGCGCCGGCAGTAATAAGCTCTTTTTCCACGCCCATTTTACGCAGCTGCACGGCAAAGCGGATGGCTTCGTCGTTCTTTTCCAGATCAACCTGCTTCATCAGCCGGTCAATCTGCGGTCCTTCAACAATCCAATGCGTATCATCCAGTTTCTTGACCGTATAGCCTGGCTGGGGCGGCTGATAGCGGTATACCACACCCACATTCTGCTCTTCTTGCTGCTGCAGCGGGAAGGCCGGAGTGATTTCCAGCAGATCAGCGGTCTTGTAAATTACCGGCTTTAAGCCTTCGCCGATTAAAGCCGTAACCGGATAGACCGGTACATCAGGATACTTTTGTTTAAATGCCTGCAGATTAGCCTCGGCAGCCGAACCGTCCATTTTATTGGCAATGACAAGCTGCGGCCGCTGGGCCAGCATCAGCTGGTATCTTTTAAGTTCATCATTGATCACTATATAGTCATCCAGCGGATTTCTTCCTGATTCACCGCTCATATCAATGACATGCAGAATAACCCGGCATCTTTCAATATGCCTTAAGAATTCATGGCCGAGGCCTTTGCCTTCAGCCGCGCCCTGAATCAGACCAGGCAGATCAGCCGCCACAAAAGAGCGGCCGTCACCGACATTGACAACGCCCAGATTTGGCACCAGGGTGGTAAAAGGATAGTCGGCAATCTGCGGCCGGGCCGCTGAAATCACCGACAGAATGGTACTTTTGCCAACGGAAGGAAAGCCGACTAAACCAACATCGGCTAATAGCTTTAATTCAACGTCAACATTCTTTTCCTCGCCGGCGTCGCCTAATTCCCTGAATTCCGGGGCCGGATTGCGGCTGGATTTAAAATGAAAATTGCCGCGGCCGCCTTTGCCTCCGGAAACGATAACAGCTGTCTGGCCAATGTTGGTCAGATCGGCAATAATGCGGCCATCCGCATGGTCTTTGACAATCGTGCCCTGCGGGACTTTGACAATCACGTCTTCACCGTTCGCCCCGTGCATTTTCTTGCCCTTGCCGTTTTCGCCGTCCTGGGCAACAAGTTGCTTGCGGTAGCGCAGGTCCAGCAGCGTGCTTTTATGCGTATCAACCGCAAAAATTATACTGCCGCCTTTGCCACCGTCACCGCCAAAAGGTCCGCCTAAAGGAACATGGGCTTCCCTTCTGAAGGCTACAATGCCATCACCGCCGCTGCCGGCTTTCAATTTAATATGGGTCTGATCAATAAACTCCATAAGATGTCACCTCCGCATACTATAAAAAATCCCCATCAAAGTGGGGATTAAGCTTCCGGATATACCGATACCTGTTTCTTTGACTTGCCAAGATGTTCAAATCTGACAACGCCGTCGACTAAGGCGAACAAGGTATCATCGCCGCCCCTGCCGACATTCAGACCCGGATGAATCTTGGTCCCTCTCTGCCGGTAAATAATCGAGCCGGCATGGGTGAACTGCCCGTCGGCGATCTTGCAGCCTAAGCGCTTCGAATGGGAGTCACGGCCGTTTTTGGTGGAGCCGACGCCCTTTTTAGAAGCAAAGAACTGTATGTCCAATGTGTATTTCATTTACTTTTCCTCCGATATTTTTATTCTTTTGGGATATACCGCGCTGATCGTTTTCAGCTGGATAATCCCGGTTTCCAGAACAGTCTGTGTTTTCGATGAATCACCGGTCACCGTGATGCTGATGCGGGCGGCCCTGTCGTCTTTGTCAATCTGACAGCTGCCTGAGGCCAACTCATCGACGGCATTCAGCAGTCCGATAACAACAGACGAAACGCCGGCACAGACAACATCATTTCCGTATAAGCCGTCAAAGGCATGACCAGTAACTTCTAAACTGATGATACTGCCATTGCACCGGCTGACAGCTACCTTAATCATAATGCCTTAGCCTTCAATGGCTTTGATGGTGCACTTTGTAAACGGCTGGCGATGACCCTGCTTGACCCGGCTGGAACGATTCTTCTGGGTGTACATAAACTTCATGACCTTAGTCATCTTGCCATGCTTGTCAACCGTGGCAGTGACCTTGGCACCCTTAATATAAGGTGTTCCAACGACCATTTTTGAATCGGAGCAGGCTAACACTTTGTCAAAGACAATCTCGTCGCCGGCCTGGGCATCCAGTTTTTCAACATAGATCTGCTGGCCGACTTCCACCTTCAGCTGCTTGCCACCATTATCAATAATCGCGTACATATTTTACCTCCTGTCATGTACTCAGACTCGCCTTATCAGGTGATGGTTTCCCATACTTTGAACCGTAATCAAGAGCGGTTGCAGTCCGTACAGGACGACAACAAGAGAATATTACCATATCATTTCCTAACTTTCAATGCTTTTTAATACCATATCTGACGTATTCGGCTATTTAAAAAAGGCTATTTTTCACCCTTTTTGGCGATTGCTAATATATGGTTCTATACAACCGCCTAGACATAATAATCCATCACTACCACGGCCATTGATCTATCCTTTTTATGCTGTCGCGGCCTTATCCGTCTGGCTGGCCCTTTCTTCATGCGTAGAGTTTACCGGCCAAAGAACGCATAAATGAGAAAACTTTTTAAGAACCCTTGCCAATATGCTTCCTCTGCTGTGACATTGAATCATCAGACTGACGGCTTAAAACAAAATTTATTGGATAAAATACCGCCATAATCAGCAATAAATGCCCTTCATTCTCTTCTAATAATTCATTGGCAATTTGTCAATGATGGTTCAATCGTTTATAATGAAGCCGGTGATCAGAAATGGTGGGATACCCCAACAAGAAAAGTACTTCAAGTACACCGTCAAAAAAAATTGAATACGGGCGCCGGGGCATGCCCCTGGAAGATGATCTCAATGCCACAAACCGGTATTACCTTGACATTGACCGGGCGGCCATCTACAAAAAGCCGATTCCGGTGCAGATTGTAAAAGTTGATTACAAATCGCGCCAGACCGCCAAGATTGTTGAAGCTTATTACCAGACGCCCAGCACAACCGATTACAACGGGATTTACCAGGGCCGCTATATTGATTTTGAAGCTAAGGAAACGCATTCCTCAACCTCAATGCCGATGAATATCGTTCATCCCCATCAGTTTGAGCATTTACGGCGGGTTCTCCGCTACGGCGGCATTGCCTTTATGATTATCCGCTTTGTGGCTTATGATGAAACGTATTATGTTCCGGCCGGCCTGATTCTTGAATTATATGATGGCGGAGCCAAAACGATTAAGCATCAGTGGTTTAAAGACAGCGCTTATCTCATTCCTTATCGCTACAACCTCCGTATTGATTATCTTTCCATTATTGATAAACTTTATCCAAAGGAGAAATAACAATGGCTTTCTTGTTTAACAAAAAGAAGAAACAAACGGGAACAGCAGTTGATTCAAACGGGCACTCTACTCGTTATAAAGTAAGAAAAGTAGCCAACACGATTATGTTTTTAATCGTCTTTTTTGGTTTGCTGGGAGCCTTTTCCGGAGTCAGTGTTATTAAGATCATTCTTGACAAGAGTGACATTGTTCTTAACGCTGAAGATCTGGAATCAACCGAAGTTTCCATTGTTTATGATGATGCCGGTAATGAAATAGCCCATCTGGGCAAAGAAGACCGGGTCAATGTTTCATACAACGATATTCCCCAGGTCGTTATTGACGCTTTCCTGTCGGTTGAGGACTCGCGTTATTTTGAGCATCCCGGCTTTGACTTACCGCGTTTCACCAAAGCCTTTATCGAAAATATAAAGTCACTGGATTTCTCCCAGGGCGGATCAACCATAACCATGCAGGTTATC
>CAYTET010000027.1:0-23519 GCA_964436975.1 uncultured Erysipelotrichaceae bacterium | reverse complement strand
ACTGATGAGTTGGTCATTGGTATCGTCCAGGAGCGGCTGGCGGCTGAGGACATTCAGACCAGTGGCGTCCTGCTCGATGGATTTCCGCGGACACTGCCCCAGGCTGAAGCTTTGGGAAAAGCCATGCTGGATATCGGCCGGCGCTATGGCAAGAAAATAATGGCGGTCATGAGCAGCATGGAGCAGCCTCTGGGCTATGCCATCGGCAACGCTTTGGAAGTAAAGGAAGCCATTGAAACCCTGCAGGGCCACGGGCCCGCTGATTTTACCGAACTGTGTGTCAGAACCGGCGGTCTGCTGCTGGAGCAGGCGGGTCTGGCGGACCGGATTCAGGGTGAAGAGATGATGAAGGAATCCATTTCCAGCGGCGCTGCCCTGGCTAAGTTTAAGCAGATGATTAAAGCACAGCAGGGGGATGAAACAGTCTGCGATGATGTCAGCCGGCTGCCCCAGTCCCGCAGTGTCACCGAAATTACGCTGAAGCAAGGCGGCTACATTAAAACCATTGAAGCAATGGAAATGGGGCTGCTGGCCATGGAGCTGGGCGCCGGGCGCGCTACTAAGGAAGAAGCCGTCAATCCGGCGGTCGGCATTGTGCTGGCCCATAAAGTAGGCGACATAGTCAGCCCGGGCGATCTGATAGCCCGCATATATCATGACAGTCCGCTTTCCGCCCAGTGGATGCAGCGCTTTGAGGCCGCTGTGGCCGTGACGGCTGATTATACTGCCCCGATACCGGTAATCGATAAAATCATTGATTAAGCGGCGGGCGGTCTTTTCAGTTTGGCAAATGTGCTATAATACCACAAGACTGCCCAAAGAAAAGAGACGCTATGGACTTTAAGGTAACGATTGACCAATTTGACGGACCGCTGGATCTGATGCTGCATCTGATCAAGGAGAAAGAACTGGATCTCTTTGACCTTGACATTGCGGTTTTAACCGACCAGTATCTGGCTTATATTCATGCCATGCAGAAACTGCGGCTGGATATTGCCGGTGAATATCTGGCCCAGCTGGCCGAACTGGTCGAGTATAAGAGCCAGAAGCTTCTGCCTAACCCTCCGGCGGAAAATCCGGATGATTACCAGGAAGATGAATCGGCAATGCTGGTGAAAAGGCTTATTGAATACCAGAAATACAAGGAAATCAGCACTGATTTCCAGCAGCGTTTTCAGCAGCGTGAGCAGATGCATGACCGCCCGCAGGGCGAAATTGCGAATGAATGGATCAAAGTTGATGAGAAATTCGGCCAGTCTGATCCCTATGCCCTGATAAAAGCCATGAACCGGTGTCTGAACCGTCTGCAGCTGGAGCAGCCCTATGAAGTCAAGATTACCAAACCGGAAATATCCATGGAAGAGCGCCGCGGCCAGCTTAGAAGCATGTTCACCCGCAGCAGCGCCACCTTCACTCTGGAGGACACCATGAAAGACTGCACCGGTCTTTACATGGTCGTTATTACTTTTTTAGCGCTGCTGGAAATGATTAATGAAGAGACCCTGGCGTTCACCGTTAACGGCGATATCGTTTATTTCAGGACAAGGAGTGTTGAAAATGCAGCCTGATGATATGCAATCAATTATCGAAGGAATCCTGTTTGTCGTCGGTGACGACGGCATCAGCCTGGATAAATTATGCCAGGCACTGGATCAAAACCAAGCGGTCGTTCAGCCTCTGCTTGATAAAATGACCACTGAATATCTGGAAGAAACAAAAAGCGGCATTGAGATGGTCTGCTACGGCAACAACTACAAGCTGGTGTCAAAAGCCGGCTGCCACGAGTACTGCAAAAAGGTCTTTGAGCAGGAAAGCCCCAAGGCTTTTTCGCAGGCCGCTCTGGAGACGCTGGCCATCATTGCCTACAAGCAGCCTATTACCCGGGCTGAGATCGAGGAAATCCGCGGCGTCGGGTGTGATATGATGATTGCCAAACTGCTGGCCCGCAACCTCATTAAAGAGGTCGGCCGGCTTGATACGGCCGGCAAGCCGTATACCTACGAAGTGACAGAGCAGTTTATGGATACCTTTAAGCTGCGCAGTCTGGACGAATTGCCCAAACTGCCTGATTATGAGAAGAAGGAGGAAGAAGCTGAACCGCACGAGCTGTTCGGCTAAGCAAAATATGGAGCGACTGCAGAAAACTATAGCCCAGGCCGGCATCTGCTCAAGACGGCAGGCGGAAGAACTTATAAAGGCCGGTCAGGTCAAGGTGAACGGACTGGTCGTTACCCAGATGGGCGTTTTGGTCAGCCGCCATGACACCATTGAAGTCAGCGGCCGTCCTATTCAGAAGGAAGAGGCTGTTTATTATGTGGTCAACAAGCCGCGCCGCTATGTTTCAACGGTTCATGACGAGGTTGGCCGCCCCCAGGTGACGGATCTGATTGACTGCCCCCAGCGGATTTATCCGGTCGGCCGTCTTGATTATGATTCTTCCGGGGTGCTGCTGATGACTAACGACGGCACCTTTACCAATGCGCTGACACATCCGCGCTATCATGTTCCCAAAGTCTATCAGGTGACATTCAAGGCTAATCTTTCTTCAACCGATCTGCGCCAGCTGGCCAAAGGAGTCCGTCTTGACGACGGCGTCATGACAGCGCCCTGCCAGGTTGTTTTAATTAACCGTGATAAGGTCCACAGCCGGACAATGGTCGAAATGACACTGTATGAAGGCCTCAACAGAGAGATCCGCCGGATGGGCGAGGCATTGGGAGCCGAAGTTTCCAAGCTGCACCGCACCTCTTTCGGCCCGGTTACGGATAAGGATCTGGCCGAAGGCAGCTACCGCAGGCTGAAGCCTCATGAACTGAGTGTCTTAAAAGAGATGATAGTCAAGCCTTACCAGCCGCAGCCCGCTTTACCCAAAACGGCCGGCCGGAAACTTAAAAAAGCGGCCGGACCGGTTCCAGCCGCCAAACCTTCATCTGATCGGCAGCCGGCTAAACGCAAAGATAAAAGAGCCGACTCCAAACGTTTTGAAACTACGGCCGGGCCAACCAAAACCGCCCGCCGGACCGATTCTGATTCGCACTATTCAAACAGGCAGCCTACCCGCGGCCGTAATTACACTACGGCTGCTTCAGCCGGTCGGCCGTCTTCATACAGCCGGAATACAACCGGACGGTCATCCAGCGCCGGATCATCCTATAAGAATAAGACAGCGTCCCAAAGCCGCAGTTACACCACTTCGGTTTCAGCCGGTCGGCCGTCTTCAAACAGCCGGAATACAACCGGCCGGCCATCCAGCACCGGTTCTTCCTATAAGAATAAGAACGCGTCCCGCAGCCGCAGTTACACCACTTCGGCTTCAGCCGGTCGGCCGTCTTCAAACAGCCGGAATAAAACCAGCCGGACCAGCAGTTATGCCGGTTCCTCCTATAAGAATAAGACAGCAGTCAGCCGTCGTAACGACAGCGGTGCTGGCCAAAACAAGACCGGCCGCGGCCGCTTTTATGGCAAAGCAGCGGCTAAAGGGAGCCGGTAGGTGCAGCAGATATTCGCTGACACATCACTGAAGCCGGGTCAGCGGCTGGACTTAAATAAAAACCAATATCACCATCTTATCAACGTATTGCGGCTGAAAGATGATGAAACCATCAGGGTAGCCGATAATACGGGCTGCTTTTTTGGCGGCCGGCTGATTGAAAACGGCCGGGCGGTTTTGATTGAAGAAGATATCGCCGCGGCTGCTTCCGTGCCGCTGATTTACGGGGCGGCCCTAATCAAAAAAGAAAAATGGGACATGGTAATTCAGAAGGGCTGTGAGCTGGGGGCGACGGTAATTGTGCCGCTGATCACCGAGCGGACCATTATCAGGATTGACGAAAAAGATATCAGCCACAAGGTGCAGCGCTGGAACAGCATTGCCCAGACGGCCGCCGCCCAGTGCCATGGCAGCCGGCCCAGTCTGGTTGAATCTCCCATGACTCTTAAGCAGGCCATGCAATATAAGCAGCAGTGCAATATAGTAGCTTATGAAAAGCAGGGGCAGCAGTCTATTAAAAAAGTTTTGACCAACGGCCCGACGGCTGTTTTCATCGACCCGGAAGGGGGCTGGACCGAAAAGGAAATCGCTTTTCTGAATGCCAACGGCTTTATCAGCTGCAGTCTGGGCTCCCGGATACTGCGGGCTGAAACAGCCGGTCTGTACGCCCTGGCGGTTATTGATGCCGAAAGGAACGGCTGATATGAAATTTTCCATTAAGGATCTGGGCTGCAAAGTCAATGCCTATGAGGCTGCCTGGTATCAGCAGCAGCTGGAGCAGCTGGGCTGGCAGATGGTTGAATTCGGCCAGCCGGCCGATGTCTGCCTGATTAACAGCTGCACGGTGACAAACACGGCCGGCGCTAAAAGCCGGCAGATGCTTCATGCGGCCCGCCAGGCCAATTTGCAGGCTGTTATCGCCATTGTCGGCTGTTATGTCCAAATGGAGGCCGGCCAGCCTTCTGTATTTGAAGACGCGGATATTGTTTTGGGCAGCCGGGATAAGACAAAACTGCCTGACCTGTTGGTCAAGGCTGTTGCTGACCGGCAGAAAGTCTGGCTGGTAAACGAATTGCAGGACTGTCCCTTTGAGACAATGATTGTCAGCCATTTCAGCCATACCCGGGCTTATCTGAAAATTCAGGACGGCTGCCAGCAGTTCTGCAGCTACTGTGTCATTCCTTATGCCCGCGGTCCGCAGCGCTGTCTGGATTTTGATACCGCCGTCAGCACCGGCCGGCAGCTGACCGCCAACGGCTATCAGGAAATAGTTCTGGCCGGCATTCATACCGGCCGCTATAATTCAGCCGGTCATAACCTGGCTTTTCTGATGAAGGAGCTACTGAAGGACAGCCGGCTGAAAAGACTGCGGCTGTCTTCAATAGAAATGACCGAAATCACTGATGAACTGCTTGATCTGATGGTCTCCGACTCCCGGGTGGCCTGTCATCTTCATATTCCGCTGCAGTCCGGCAGCGATGCCATTCTCAAAGCCATGAACCGGCCGTATGACACGGCCTGGTATGCCGACCGGCTGCAGAAAATACGGGACCGGATTCCGCTGATAAGCGTTTCAACAGATGTAATTGCCGGCTTTCCCGGCGAAAGTGACGTCCTGTTTCAGCAGACATATGAGTTTGTAAAGCACTGCCATTTTTCTTTCCTGCATGTTTTTCCCTATGCGGCTAAAAAGCATACACCGGCCAGCATAATGGACGCGCAGGTTGATCCGCGCCTGAAAAAGAAAAGGGCCTCTGATTTGACAGCGCTATCATCTGGTTTGTACAATGAATATGCCAGCCGGCTTTGCGGCCGGACGGTTCAGGTGCTTTTTGAGACCTGTAAAGAAGGAATTTTGAGAGGCCATTGCAGCGAATATCTGACAGTGGCGGTCAGCGGAGATGAATCGCTGGTACATAAAATGGGCACGGTCAGAGTTACCGGAATCAGCGGTAAAGATCTGACCGGCTGTCTTATTCAGCAGGTGGGGGAAGAATGAACATTGGTAAGATATTTGAAAATGCTCCGGATCTAAACGTAAATTCCATTATGCTGGATTCGCGGAACAAGGCTAAGAAGGCTATTTTTTTCTGTGAGCCCGGACTGGTGAATGACGGACATGATTTTGTTGATCAGGCCATCGAAAACGGCGCCATCTGCGTGGTTCATTCCCGGACCCTGAAAAACTATAATAAAAAGGTAATTTATATCAAAGTCGATGACACGGTCAGCGCTCTTAATATCTTTGCCGGCTTTTATTACGGCAATCCCAGCCATAAGATGACGGTCTTCGGCACTACCGGCACTACCGGCAAGGCCCTGATCGCCTGGGCTATCCGGTATCTGTGCAATCCTATAAAGCCCTGCGGCTATCTGGGCAATGCCCAGTCTATCTACGGGGATGTTTCCCTGGCCATGCCGCATGCCGAAATGAATCCGGTCGAAATTCAGTGCCAGCTGAGTAATATGCACAAAGCCAAAATGAAAGCGGCCTCGCTGGAAGTGTCCAGCCGCAGTTTGGATATGCACCGCTTTGATGCCATCAAGTTTTCCTGTGCCGTTTTCAGCAATCTGGGGCATGAGCATCTCGACTACCATGGCACTATCGATAATTATTACCGCACCAAGATGAAATTATTCCGCATGCTTGATGAGACCTGCCCGGCAGTCATAAATCTTGATGATCCATACGGCAAAAAACTGACGGCCGACACCACCGGCCGGCTGGTAACCTACGCTATTGAAAGAGCCGCCGACTATCAGGCTATTGATGTGCGCCTTTTCAGCAACCGGTCAACATTTAATCTGTTATACAATAACAAGACCTATCCGGTCGTCTGCCGGCAGCTGGCGCTGTTCAGTGTCTATAATATTCTGGCGGCCATTGCGGCCGTGCATCAGACCCTGGGCGCCGACCTGACGGCCCTGACGGCGGCGGCAGCCGACATTCCGCAGATGGAAGGCCGGATGCAGAATATCGAATGCGGCCAGTCGTTTACGGTTGTTGTCGACTCTACCCGCAGTCCGGAAGGCTATCAGATGCTGCTGTCATTTCTGCGCAGTGTGACCCCGGCCGGCAAGCGGGTCATAGCCGTGTTTGGCTCTACCGGGGGCCGGGATACTAAAAAAAGACCGGAACTGGGTGCCATTGCGGACAAATACTGCTCGGTTATTGTGCTTACTTCCGAAGATCCGCGGCTGGAAGATCCGGAAGCTGTCGCTGCCGAGATCCAGGCCGGCATCCAGGAAAATGCCAGCGTCTTTGTCGCCGACCGCTATGATGCCATCCAGCAGGCGCTGGAACTGGCCAATAAAGATGACACCGTCATTATCAGCGGCAAAGGCAATGAGCGGTTCAACATGGTGAATAACCAGAAACAGGAATGGATGGGCGATGCCGCCGCCGTCAGACAGATTCTGACGGACTGGCACCAGCACCAGGGCGAGGAAGGGGATCCCAATGAAAATTAATGCGATGATTGATCATACCTTATTGAAACCGGCCAGCACGGCGGTCCAGATTGAACAGCTCTGCCAGCAGGCGGTAGAATATCAGTTTGCCAGCGTCTGCGTCAACAGCTGCTGGGTCAGTCTATGCGCCAGACTGCTTAAGGACAGCCCGGTGGCTGTGTGCACCGTGATCGGTTTTCCGCTGGGGGCCATGTCAACGGCCGCCAAGGTCTTTGAGGCCCGCCAGGCTCTGGCCGACGGAGCCGATGAATTTGACATGGTTATCAACATCGGCCAGCTTAAAGACGGCAACCTTGACTATGTTGTTTCAGAGATCAGCCAGATTACCGCCGCGGTCAAAGGCCATATTGTCAAGGTGATCATTGAAACTTACCTGCTGACGGATGCGGAAAAGGTAACAGCCTGTCAGTGCGCTGTCAGCGGCGGAGCAGCTTTTGTCAAAACATGCAGCGGCTTTTCCGGCGGCCAGGCGGAAGTCAGTGATATCGCGCTGATGAAAAAGACGGTTGGCACAGCGGCGCTGGTAAAGGCCTCCGGCGGCATTCATGATTATCAGAAAGCAGTCAGCATGATCCAGGCCGGAGCCAGCCGGATTGGCACTTCGGCTTCACTGGCCATTATTCAGACCGCTCCGCAGGACTGACCAAACGGCCTGATATGATGGCAATAGCGGCTTTTTAAGGTTAAAAAAAGCTGAAAATGGTCAAAAACAAAGAATGTGTTTGCAATTTGGGCCGGTAAAATCTATAATAAACCAGTAGCAAGTAATATTTGCTGGTTTCAGAGGGGAGGTTTGTTGATGCCAAGAGTAGTTCTCAAAGAGAACGAGGAACTCGACGATGCTTTGCGCAGATTTAAGCGCCAGGTGTCGAGAAATGGGACCCTTGCTGAAGCTCGCAAAAGAGAATACTATGTCAAACCCGGTGTTAAGCGCAAGCTTAAATCGGAAGCGGCCCGCAAGGCCCGTAAGACTAAACGCTTCTAAGATGCGGTAAATCAGAAACGATGGCGGCTTAATGTCATCGTTTTTTTATGATTTGCGCTCTTTGCGGTTGACTTGAAAGCAGTCATGTAATAAAATGAAAACAATTGAAAATAAATGTAACTATTTTCAAACATGGGGGGAAGCTTATGAAGAAACTATTGTTGCTTCTGATGTGTCTGACTCTGGCCCTGGGCGTAAGCGCCTGCGGCACCACAGCCGATGATAACAAGGATGTTGTCACCATCGGACTGATCCAGTATGCTGATTTTGAGGCTTTGAGCCGGGCAACTACCGGATTCAAGGATGCTTTAAAGGATGCCGGCTATATTGAAGGTGACAACCTGAAATATGATGAGCAGAACGCCCAGGGGGATGCCGGTAACTGTGTCACTATCGCTGACAAATTCGTCAACGAGAAAGTCGACCTTATTTTTGCCAACGCGACTCCGGCAGCCCAGACAGTGGCGGCCAAGACAACTTCAATCCCGATTATCATCACTTCCGTGACCAATCCGGAAAACAGCGGCCTGGTCGACAGCAATGAAAAACCCGGCAATAACGTTACCGGCACATCGGATCTTACTCCGGTTGAAGCCCAGATTGCCCTGATCCAACAGCTGTATCCGGATGCCAAGAACATCTGTGTCATGTACTGCGGTTCGGAAGACAATTCAATCTTTCAGGCAGCTTTAGCCAAAACAGCGATTGAAGCGGCCGGAATGACTTATATCGAAAAGACGGTATCTGATTCCAATGTCATCCAGTCAGTTGTCGAATCACTCGGAAATGTCGGCACCCAGTGCGATGCGATTTACATTCCGACAGATAATCTGCTGGCTGAAGGCATGGCCACAGTTGCCCAGTATGCCACTAACCAGGGCATTCCGGTAGTTGTCGGCGAAGGCGGCATGGTTGCCGATGGCGGCCTGGCTACTTACGGCATTGATTATTACAATTTAGGCTATAAGAGCGGCCAGATGGCCGTGGAAGTGCTGAAGGGTGCTGATCCTGCTGATATGGCCATTCAGTATCTTCCGATGGATGAATGCGTAAAGTCGATTAATGTTAAAACGGCTGAAGCCCTGGGCCTGACATTGACTGATGATATTAAACAGGGTGCCACTCTTTACCAATAGAATATGGAAACTATACTCTTAGCCATCCGCGGGGCCGCTGAACAGGGACTGATGTGGGCAGTGGCCGCCCTTGGCATTTATGTTACTTTCAGACTGTTAAATATAGCCGACATGACCGTCGATGGCTCTTTTGCCACCGGCGGTTGTGTCGCTGCTGTCTGTCTTAGCAATGGCGTCAATCCGGTTATCGCAACCATTATGGCTGCCCTGGCCGGTTTTCTGTGCGGCCTTGCCACCGGCCTGCTGCATACCCGCGGCCACATTCCGGCTATTCTGGCCGGCATTCTGACCCAGCTGGGTCTGTATTCTATCGATCTGCGCATTATGGGGCGCTCCAACATGCCGCTATTAAAGCTGCAGTCCGTCTTTGATCAGTTTGCCGGCTTTCTCGGCCTGTCAAAAGATAATTCAACCCTTATTCTGGGGCTGCTGTTTTCCGTGATTATCATCAGCCTGATGTACTGGTTTTTCGGTACTTCCATCGGCTCGGCCATCCGCGCCACCGGCTCAAATGAGCAGATGGTCCGCTCACTGGCCTGCAGCACCGATCTCACCAAGATAATCGGCCTGATGATCGGCAACGGCCTGGTGGCCCTGTCCGGTGCTTTAGTATCGCAGGCCCAGGGCTACGCTGATGTAAAAATGGGCAGCGGCTGCATTGTAATCGGCCTGGCTTCCATCATTATCGGGGAAGCGCTGGTGCCGAAAAGCAGTCCTTTTTGGGCAAAGCTTGCCGGCCTGGCCGGTGGAGCTATCATATACCGCATCATTGTAGCCTTAGTGCTGCAGATGGGCTTATCAACAGATGATCTGAAACTTCTGACGGCCGTTCTAGTCGGACTGGCCTTAGCGATTCCGGCGATTTTCAAGAATTGGCAGCAGAAACAGACATACCTGCAGACATTGAAAGGAGATCGCCGCAATGCTGGTAATAGATAAGGTCTCCAAAACTTTCAATCCCAATACCGTCAACGCTAAAACCGCTCTGGACAGACTGAGCCTGGTGCTGAATGATGGTGATTTTGTCACCGTTATCGGCGGCAACGGAGCCGGCAAAAGCACCATTTTAAACATGGTAGCCGGTGTATATCCGATTGATGCCGGCCGGATTCTGCTTAATGGCAAGGATATTTCCCTGTGGCCGGAGCATCAGCGGGCCCGCTATATCGGCCGGGTCTTCCAGGATCCGATGATGGGCACCGCCGCCGGCATGGAAATTGAAGAAAATCTGGCCATGGCGGCCCGGCGCGGCTCTTTCCGCGGGCTGGAATGGAATGTCAGCAAGAGCGAGCATGAATTATTCCAGGAAAAGGTTAAAATACTCGGCCTGGGTCTGGAAGAAAGAATGCATACTAAAGTCGGTCTGCTTTCCGGCGGCCAGCGCCAGGCTATTACGCTGTTGATGGCTACCCTGGTCCGGCCGGAACTGCTGCTGCTGGATGAGCATACCGCCGCTCTGGATCCCAAAACGGCCGCCAAGGTTTTAGAAATCACCCAGAAGATTGTTTCTGAGCAGGGGCTGACAACCTTAATGGTGACCCACAACATGCGTGATGCCATCAATATCGGCAACCGGCTTATTATGATGGATGACGGCCGTATCATCTACGATGTCTGCGGCCAGGAGAAACAGCAGCTCACAGTGGAAAGCCTGCTGAAGAAATTTGAAACGGCCAGCGGCACCACTTTTGACGATGATGAAATGATTCTGGCAAAATAACCGTTTGATGATATGTCTGCTGACGCCGGCTTGCTGCCGGCGTTTTTATCTAAAAATAGCCGGTTCTGTAGAAGGACAGCCGCCGCAAAACTATCCAAAACCGGCTATTAAGGTATATACTGAGATTACCCGAACAGGGCGGAGGAAAACTTTGGCAAATACAGCTGTGTGGGATCTTTCGATAATCCCGGTTGAAGAGCAAATGGAGTTATTTGGTGACGGTGATGTCAATCTTAAACTGATTGCCGACCATTGCCGTGTTGATATTGATGTCATGGATAATCAGGTCTGGGTCGATGACGGCGCCTATGCCGACCAGGTCAGAAAGACATTTGACCAGCTGCATATTATGTACGGCAGCAAGAAGCATATTGAAACCGCCGATGTTCTGTCGCTGCTGAAGAACGACAATGATGCCTCCCGCTATAAAAAGCCGATTGCCTCCGGGTACGGCCAGCGGCAGTTTTATCTGCGCAGCGCCGGCCAGCAGAAGCTTTATGAGGCTTTTGCCAGTCATGATATCACCATTGTCACCGGCCCGGCCGGCACCGGCAAGACTTTTCTGGCCGTCCTGTATGCCTGCAATCTTCTGAAAAAAGGCACCATCAGAAAAATAATCATCACCCGTCCGGTTGTGGAGGCGGGTGAGTCTTTGGGTTTTCTGCCCGGTGATCTGAAAGAAAAAATCGATCCCTATCTGAGACCGATTTATGATGCTCTGGAACTTCTGTTCGGCCCGGCCGGAGTGGAGCGGCTGCTGGAAAAAGGGCAGGTTGAAATTGCGCCGCTGGCTTATATGCGGGGCCGGACCTTGGATGATGCCTGTGTCATTCTGGATGAAGCCCAGAATACCACCGGCATGCAGATAAAGATGTTTTTAACCCGGCTTGGCTTTAATTCCCAGATGATCATCACCGGGGATGTGACCCAGATAGATCTGCCTAATCCGGCCAAAAGCGGCCTACTGCAGGCCATTGAAACCGTCCGGAAAGTCGAAGGCATTGCCATTATCAATATGAGTCAGAAGGATGTCGTCAGACATCCGCTGGTCCAGAAAATCATTGATGCCTATGACAGCAGGTAAAGACCCCGCTTTTTGACTATTAAGATAGCGGGTGACTGCCAATGGATAACTGCGGAATTGAATGTGTCCGTGAATATCTGCGTCTTATCGGAATGGATCCTGCTCCGCTGATTGAAAAGCTGCATGAAAGGCTCAGCGACAAGGGCCTGAGCATCTTTGATCTGACGGAGGTTCTGAATCAGTTCGGCCTGAAGGCGACGGCCTGGCAGTTTTCGGATGATTCACCGACGGTGCCTTTTATCGCCTACAGCCGGAAAGCTGCTCATTTCATGCTGGTTTTGGCATATGGCCGCACCGTTAAGATGTATGACAGCCTCAACGGCTATTTAACGGTTTCCCGCTGCTTTTTACCCCGAAGGTTTGCCCGATACGTCATTTTACTGCCAAAGGACCGTGCTATAATTAACGGTGAATGAAGAGGTAAACGCTTATGCCGCTTAATGTGATTAACAAGACACGTCAGAAGCAATGGTCTGACTATCAGCCGCTGTTGGAGCTGCTGATGGATAAAACCATGAAAGCCTTCAAGAAGCCGGCGGAAACGGCGGTCTCGGTAATTTTTGTCGGACCGCGCAAAATCCGGCAGATCAACCGGGACTTCCGCCATATTGACCGGCCCACCGATGTCATCAGCTTCGCTTTAGCTGATGATGCGGCGACTGATCCGCAGGATTATGTAGCGGTGGAGCTGGGCGATATTTTCATCAATACGGATGCCGTGGTGAAACAGGCGGCCGAATACGGTCATTCAGTCAGAAGGGAAACCAGTTTTCTGTTTGTGCACGGTCTATTGCATCTGTGCGGCTTTGATCATCAGAACAAGACGGATGAAAAGAAAATGATCAGCTGGCAGAAGCGCATTCTCGATAATGTGGTGGGGGCTGACGATGCTGACTAGACTTATCAATAAATTCCGCTATGCCTTCAGCGGTCTGCTCGACGGACTGCTGCATGACCCGAGCATTATCGGCCAGTATGGCTGTGCTGCCCTGGCCCTGCTTGTCAGTTTTCTGCTGCACTTCAGCACGGACGAAATAATACTGGTGATTATCATGTGCGGCGTAGTCATTGCCCTTGAATACATGAACTCAGCTTTAGAAGCGGCTCTGGATTTCGAGAGTCCGCAGAATGCGGCTTTTGTCAAGAAGGCCAAAGACCTGGCGGCCGGATCGGTTCTGATAGCCAGCCTTGCCGCCGGAATCATCGGCATTATCTTAGTGATCAGACATCTGTAAACGGAGGAATTAACAATGGAAGACAAACAGCTTACTGACCTGGCCTTTAAAGCCATGGCCAATTCATATTCGCCTTATTCCCATTTTAAGGTCGGGGCCTGTATATTATGTGATGACGGATCTTATTTTTTGGGAACAAATATCGAAAACGCCAGCTTCGGTGCAACCAACTGCGCTGAACGGTCGGCTGTCTTTGCGGCTTATTCGCAGGGCTACCGGGCCGCCAACCTTGTCGCACTGGCCGTCGTTACCCAGGCCGACCAGATTACCACTCCCTGCGGCATCTGCCGGCAGGTTTTATGCGAGCTGGTCAGCCCTGACATGCCTATTATTCTTTCAAATGGAAAGCAAACCGTTAAGACATCAGTCAGCCAGCTGTTCCCGATGGACTTTTCGGCCAAGGATCTGAAAAATGACCATTAAGAGCGGATATGTGGCCCTGGTCGGCCGGCCCAATGTCGGCAAGAGCACTTTGCTGAATGCCGTCTTGCAGCAGAAAGTATCAATTGTTACAGACAAGCCGGAAACTACACGCACCAATGTCAGAGGGGTTTATAACTGCCCCGACGGTCAGATTGTCTTTCTGGACACCCCCGGTCTGACCATTCCCCATGAAAAGCTTTCCCGCCAGATGGTCCAGCAGGCCCACGGGGCCGCGGTGGATGCCGATATCGTCTTGTGGCTGGTTGATGCCACTAAACTGAAGAAGAAGGATCCGACCACTGAAGAATGGCTCAAACAGTGCGGCCGGCCGGTTTTCATGGTGATAAACAAGGTCGACGCCATTACCAAGCCGGCTTTATGGGATTATCTCAACAGTCTTGACACCAGCTGGGTCAGCGAGATCATTCCGGTTTCAGCCCTGAAAAAAACCAATCTGACTGAACTGCTTAATACAATCATTGCCCATCTGCCGGAAGGGCCGGCTTTTTACCAGCCGGATCAGACTACTGATATTCCGGTGGAATTCATGCTGTCGGAAATAGTCCGGGAGAAAATCATGCAGAATACCCAGCATGAGGTTCCCCATGCCGTGGCGGTGGCCATTGATGAACTGGTGATGGAAGAAAAACTGGCTCATGTCAGTGTAACAGTTCTCTGCGAAAAAGAATCCCAGAAGGGCATCCTTATCGGCAAAGGCGGTCTGATGCTTAAAAAGATTGCCACGGCCGCCCGCAAAGAGATGGCGGAGTACCTTAACCGCAAGGTGTTTTTGCAGGTGTTTGTCCGGGTCGAACCGGATTGGCGCAACCGCAAGACCGCTTTAGCCCAGGCCGGTTATAACACCGATGGAAGTGACAATGGATAAAATAATCGTTGGAACCGTCATCGCCCTGGCTGACTGCAAGGAAGCCGATCAGCTGGTCACAGTCGCTACGGCTGAATATGGCCGGCTTGTTCTTTACGGCCGGGGGCTGAAGAAAATGGCCAGTAAAAATGCGGCGGCCTGCCGCTTGTTTTCTGATGGCGAGTTTCTGTGCGATTATGCTGATAATTTAACCCGCTGCCTGCTTAAATCAGCTACCCTGAAAAACGGCCGGCCGCATCTGCAGACTGACTATCTGCGGCTGGCTTTAGCCAGCCTGGTTATTGAAATTGCGGCCAAGATGCAGAGCGATGATCCTGTTTATGCCCCGCTGCAGGCTTGTCTGAACCGCATTGAAGAGGATGAAGAGCCTTACACGGCGGCCAGTCTGTACGTTGCCCGGATTCTTGACATGCTGGGCATGGCTCCGGTTGTGGATGAATGCGCCCAGTGCGGGTCCACTGACCACATTGAGGCAATCTCACTGGCTGACGGCGGCTTTATCTGTCACAGCTGCAATCAAAGCGAACAGCAGCCGGTTTTGCCGGTGGCGGCTTTGCACCAGTTCCGGGTGATCAACAAGGCTGATTTTTCGGTTTATGATAAACTTCTGGGGCTGGGACTCAACCAGTGGCCGCTGCTGCAGCTGATGCTGTCATTTCTATGCCAGTACAGCGGCATCAGCCTGCGCAGTCTGCGCAGCCTGAACAGTCTGCACAGCGCCGGTCAATAAAAAGTTGCCGGCCGCCTTGACTTTACAGATTTTCATGGTACTTAATTAACAGCAGACAAAGGAGATATGAAATATGGCAGACTTTGATTTTGAGACGATTGTTACCCACCTGCGTGATTCCGGCTTTGTTTTTCAGGGCTCGGAAATATACGGCGGACTGTCAAATACCTGGGACTTCGGGCCGCTGGGCGCCAATCTGAAGAAGAATATCAAGAACGCCTGGTGGACCAAGTTTATCCAGCAGGATCCTAATAACGTCGGAATTCAGTCGGCTATCCTGATGAATACGGAAGTATGGGTGGCAACCGGCCATCTGGCAACTTTTGCCGATCCGATGATTGACTGCAAAAACTGCCACACCCGTTACAGGGTGGACAAGCTGATCAGCGATGACACAAAGGGCAGCGTTGATGTTGATGCCATGACGGTTGATGACATGGCGGCTTATCTGAAGGAACATAATCTGCCATGTCCAAACTGCGGAAGCCATGACTTCACCGATGTCAGACAGTTTAATCTGATGTTCAAGACCTTTATGGGCGTTACGGAAGATGCCAAAAGCACTGTCTACCTGCGGCCGGAAACTGCCCAGGGCATGTTTGTCAACTTTAAAAATGTTCAGCGGACCATGCGCAAGAAGCTGCCTTTCGGCATCGGCCAGATCGGCAAGAGCTTCCGCAATGAGATTACACCGGGCAACTTCATTTTCCGGACCCGTGAATTTGAGCAGATGGAGATGGAGTTCTTCTGCGCTCCGGGCGAAGATGACAAATGGTATCCTTACTGGAAGGATTTCTGCCATCAGTTCCTGCTGAAACTGGGCCTGCGCGATGAAAAGCTGCGGCTGCGCAACCACACCCCGCAGGAACTGGCCTTCTATTCCAAGGGCACGGCCGATCTGGAATATGATTTTCCGACCATCGGCTGGGGTGAACTGTGGGGCATCGCTGATCGCACTGACTACGATTTGAAACGGCATATGGAGCATTCCAAAAAGGATCTGACGTATCTTGATCCTTTTACCAACGAGTCATTTGTGCCCTATTGTGTCGAGCCGGCCGTCGGTGTGGAAAGACTGTTTCTGGCGTTCTGCTGCGATGCCTATGACGAGCAGATGCTGGCTGACGGCAAGAAGCGGGTCGTAATGCATTTTTCACCTTATCTGGCACCCTATAAAGCAGCCGTGCTGCCCTTAAGCAAGCAGCTCAGCGAGCCGGCTAAAGCCATCTTTGCCGATCTGGCCAAGAGCTTTGATGTCGACTATGACGAAGCCGGTTCAATCGGCAAGCGGTACCGCCGCCAGGATGAAATCGGCACTCCGCTGTGCATCACCTATGACTTTACGAGCGAAGAAGATCACTGCGTAACGGTGAGACAGCGTGATTCCATGGAACAGATTAGAATGCCGCTAGCCGATTTATCCGCATATATTGCCGGAATTGTGGCAATCCCGGAGTAGAAAGAAGAGGTGGTTGTCTTGCCGCGCATCCCTGCACAGACCATTGAGGCCATTCGCCGCAAAGCATCCATTGAAAGTGTCATCGGACACTATATTCCGGTCATTAAGAAAGGCAGCAGCTTTGTGGCCGTCTGTCCGTTTCATGATGATCACAATCCTTCATTGAATATTTCCATTGATAAGCAGATTTTCAAGTGCTTCTCCTGCGGAGCGGCCGGCGACGTCTTTTCCTTTGTGGAAAAGTTTGAGCATGTCGATTATGTGACGGCCATTAAAAAGGTGGCTGATCTGGTCAATTATCCGCTGGATATCGGTCTGGCGGATGTCAGACCGGCCTTTGTCCCGACCGCCGAGCACAAGGCCGTGGCGGAAGCCGTTCTTTTCTGCCAGCATGAGCTGGTCAGCGAAGGCGGCCAGGAGATGATAGCCTATCTGCAGAAAAGACAGATTTCAGCCGAACTGATGGAAAAGTACCAGTTTGGCTATAATCCGGCCAATGATGCCCTGTATCATTTTCTCAGCCGGAAGGGGTTCAGCGATGAAACGCTGATCAGCAGCAATCTGTGCCGGCTGACCCAGTCGGGTGTCCGCGATGTCTTCTACCAGCGGCTGATGATACCGATTCATGACCGCAGCGGCCATCCCATCGGCTTTACGGCCCGCAGTCTGGACCCGGAAGCGGCCGCCAAGTATATCAATACTGCCGAAACGCCGCTGTTTCACAAAGGCAGCGTTATCTTCAACTGGCACCGGGCCGCCGAGCCGGTCCGGCAGCAGGGCTTTGTCATTCTGGCGGAAGGGCCGATGGATGTCATCGCCTTTGACAAATGCGGTTTAGCCAATGCGGTCTGCACTATGGGAACCAATGCGGCCAAAGGCCAGCTGGCTTTGATCAAGCAGCTTTCCGGCCAGCTGACAATTGCCTATGACGGCGACCAGCCGGGCCAGAGCGCCATTTTCAAAGTCGGCCAGCTGGCTATTGGCAGCGGTCTTAAGGTCAGTGTGATGCGCAATGAAACGGCCTTGGACCCCGACGAGATAATAAAGACCTACGGGGCGGCTGAACTGAAAGCTATGATTCAGAAGCCTTACAGCTGGTTTGAATTTGTCATTAAATATGGCCAGACTGTTTATGATCTGGCCAACTATGACGCCCGCAAGCAGTTTGCGGCCATGGTCATGGAGCAGCTGCGCTACTGCCGCGACGAATTTGACCGGACCAACTACCGCCAGCAGGTTTCAGCTTTGACCGGGTTTAACAGCGCCATGCTGGACATTCTGGTCAAGCCGGAAACAGCCGGCAGTGAAACGCTGCCGGTCAAAGAGCGGAAAGCCGCGCTGCCGTACCATTCGCTGGACGGCATTCAGATGGCTGAAATGACAATACTGAAGCAGATGATGCTGTCTAATCAGGCGGCCATGGTCTATAAGGACACCCTCAACACGCTGCCGCAGCAGACGGCCCGGCTGTTAGCCGGCCAGATCCTTGACTGGTATAACAGTCATGACCAGCTGAAGATTACCGAGTTTACCAGCAGTCTGGCTGATGAGCCGCTGCGCGACATGATTTTTGAAATCGAAAGCAGCGAGCTGATCAGTGAGAATACGGACAGCCGTCTGCTCGCTGATGCCATCAGCACTATAAAGATAGGCAGCCTGGAAGACCAGATCCGCACTCTGAAGAAAGAAATCAGTCAGATTCAGGATCCCCGCGTCCAGGCCCGCTATGCTGAAAAGTACCAGCAGCTGCTGTTTGATAAGATAAGTATTGAAAAAGAAAAAAAGGAAGGTAACGAAAATGGCTGAATTGCTCACACTTGACGAGATTAAGGCTTCATTCCTGCAGGCAAAAAAAGAAAAGAAAAAGGTTACCCAGTCTGACATTCTGGAAGCCATCGAGCATCTGGATATGACAGATGAAGAGGCGGACGAACTGTACGTCTGGTGCGAAGAGAATAAAATAGAAATCGCTGAAGATGAACCGGAAGGCGAAGACATTGACGACATGAGCGAAGACGATGCCGAAGATGTCGGTGAAACCGAGGAGTCAGAAGAAAGTGAAGAGCTGGAAGACGATAAGAAAAAAGATGAAATCAGCATGGAAACCCTGCAGCAGAATTATGCTGATTCACCCAGTATCAAAATAAACGACCCGGTGAAAATGTATCTGAAGGAAATCGGCCGGGACGCCCTGCTGACACCCAAGCAGGAAGTTGAAATAGCCAAGCGGATTAAAGCCGGCGATGAGGAGGCTAAAAACATCCTCATCAAATCAAATCTGCGTCTGGTTGTGGCAATTGCCAAGAAATATGTCGGCCGCGGGCTGCTGTTTCTGGATCTGATTCAGGAAGGTAATATGGGACTGGTCAAGGCGGTTGATAAATTTGATTATACGAAGGGGTTTAAATTTTCTACGTATGCCACATGGTGGATCCGCCAGGCCATTACCAGAGCCATTGCCGACCAGGCCCGTACAATCCGGGTGCCGGTCCATATGGTTGAGACTATCAACAAACTGACCCGCATCCAGCGCCAGCTGGTCCAGGAACTGGGCCGGGAGCCGACGCCGGAAGAAATTGCCGAAAGAATGGGCAATGTTACGGCTGAAAAAGTCTGTGAGATTCAGAAGATATCCCTTGATCCGGTTTCACTGGAAACCCCGATCGGGGAAGAAGACGACAGCCATCTGGGTGACTTCATCGAGGATACCAATGCCCTGTCACCGGATGATTATGCTTCCGAGCAGCTTCTGAAAGAGGAAATAAACAAGGTCTTAAAGCAACTGACCCCGCGTGAAAGCAAGGTGCTGCGGCTGCGCTTCGGTTTGGAAGACGGCCGGACCCGGACGCTGGAAGAAGTGGGCAAAGAGTTTAATGTTACCCGGGAACGCATCAGGCAGATTGAGGCCAAGGCCCTGCGCAAACTCAAGCATCCTACCAAATCCAAAAGACTGCGGGATTTTGTGGATAAGAACTGATCCCGAAATTACCATGCCTGCTTTTTGACAGGCATGGTATTTTTTATGACCGAAACCCCGCTTCATTTGTCAAGGCGGCCGATTCATCCTATAATCTAGCCATGACTGACAAAGAGTGCCGTCAGGCCATTGCAATGGCCCGGAAAGAAATTAAAAAGGGCCGCCCCGCTGATGAGCAGCTGTGGGCGGATATAATAGCATCAAGCCAGCTGACGGAAAGCCAGGCGGAGGCTTTTTCAGCCTGGGTTTTCCGGAATTATCCGGCCGCCGGAAAAAAAGAAAATAATAAAGAAATGACCAGGGAACAGCTGGTCAGTGCCTATCAGCCGCTGGTTATTTCAATTGTCCGCCGCTATCCCCAGGCCCGCTATGACTTTGAAGACATGGTCCAAAACGGCAATATCGGTCTTTTGACGGCGGCTGACCGCTACAAGAAAGAGAAGGGAGCCTCTTTTGGCGTATATGCCGCTTACTGGATCCGGCAGTCAGTAGAGCGCAGTCTTTATGGCAGCCATGCCATCCGGATTCCGGCCGGTCTGGGTGAAAAACTGGCTAAAATGAGTCAGACCGAAAAGAAACTGACCCAGAAGCTGAACCGCTATCCGACTGCTGACGAGCTGGCCGATGAACTGGGCTGGCCGGCGGATACGGTAAGAAAGTATCAGGCCTTTAGTTTTGACACCGTCAGTCTGGACAGCAGCAGTGATGACGCCATCCCGCTGGCGGAACGCTATAAGGGTCAGGATAACCTGATAAATACCCTGCTGCAGGCCGAATGGCTTCATGCCGCCCTGCAGCGCGGTCTTGACCGGCTGCCTAAAAGGCAGGCTGAGATTCTGCAGTACCGCTTCGGGCTGAACAACTGTCAGGTAATGTCACTGCCCCAACTGGCGAGCCGGTACCATATCAGCAAGCAGCGGGTGCTGCAGATCCAAAACCAGGCCCTGAAGATGCTGCTGGAAGCCGAGCCTTCCTTAAAGGATTTCAAATATGAGTAGCCTCAGTCTGACGCCGCGTCTGAAGGCGCTGGCTAAACTGGTGGCACCCTGTCGCAGTGTCATCGATATCGGCTGTGACCACGGGCTTCTGGACGTGGCCCTTTTGCAGCAGAATGAGATTGACTGGGCCATCGGAACCGACAATAAAAGCGAGCCGCTGCGTCATGCCAAGGCCAATGCAAAAGCCGCCGGTGTAACCGGCCTGCAGCTGGTGGAAACTGACGGGGTCAGCGGGATAACACGGCAGGCGCAAGCCGCGGTAATGGCCGGAATCGGCTGTCATACCGCCTGTCAGATCATGACTAAGGGCGCCGCCTACCTGCGCCGCTGCGATAAGCTTATCCTGCAGATCAATACCCAGCTTGACCAGTTGCGGCAGTATCTGCAGGCCAATAACTGGCAGATAGTGGCCGA
The DNA here is from genome assembly GCA_964436975.1 of uncultured Erysipelotrichaceae bacterium. Classification (GTDB taxonomy): domain Bacteria; phylum Bacillota_I; class Bacilli_A; order Erysipelotrichales; family Erysipelotrichaceae; genus CAYTET01. The sequence goes on along the minus strand of CAYTET010000027.1, from coordinate 2,511 downwards.
AACCTGTCTGGTGGACAAAGGCCAGTATTATGAATTAATTACGGTGCAAAGCGGAACCATGGAGCTTTCCGAGCTGCAGCTGGCTTTCGGCCGGTTTCTGCCTTATGCCGGCAATAAAGTATTTATTAAGCATTATCAGGACCGCCAGGTTTATCTGGCTGGTCTGCTTCAGGAAATGGCCGGCCGCAGCGCCGCCAGTGCGGAACTGCGGCATGAGCAGCAGGCCATAGCCGCGATGCTGACAAAAACGGCCGCGCTATAGGCGGGCCGTATTTTTAAAGTTTAATTTGGCAATCTGGCCCAGGCTGTCTTGGCCGTAGCGCTTAACAAACTGGCGGGCGGCCGCATCAACAGCGCTGCCGGCGCCTTTGGGCAGTTCCATATCCCATTGGGCGGCCATTTCAGCCATCCGGCTGACAAAGGCATAGCGGGCTATGATGGCGCCGCAGCCGACGGCCAGATAGCTGTTTTCGGCCTTGGGCTGGAAATGAATGCCGCGGACAATGTCTTTCTCCTGATTAAGATAGGAATAGTAGGAAGCGGGGGGACAGAACTGGTCAATGACAACCAGCCTGGGCAGGGCAATGCCTTTTTTCTGCAGATTGAGGTAGCATTGGTTATGCATTCTGGCCTTGATGCGGTTCATATTGTTTTCACTGCTGATTTCATTGAAATGCTGCGGCATCAGCACGGTCAGGCTGTAGGGAATCTCCTTCATCAGCAGGCGGGCGATCTGGCTGATGACAGGATCTGTCAGCTGCTTGGAATCAATGATATTGAGATCCTTTATTCGGGCGTATATTGCACTGTCGATATAAGTGGCGCAGACACAGACCGGTCCGAAATAATCACCGGTGCCAACTTCATCGCTGCCGGCCTGCGGCAGAACAAGTTCCTTAATGACAGGCGTAAAAAAGCGGGCTGCTACTGTATCGGCCGCGGCGCCCTGGAAAACGACTTTGCCGCTTTGATAAACCGTTATGACACAGCCGTTTTGGGCAAGCTGAAAGCGGGCATAGGCCGGCGGCGTTTTAAAAGAGGCGTCAGCGCAGCTGCTCAGGATAGTTTGAATCTGCTCTTCGGAAGCACTGTAGCTTAATACCGGCATGTGATCACCTCGGCTGTCTTTAGAATAACCCACCCGGCCCAACCCGTCAATTTACAAGGCCGGGGAATATTGATATAATTACCCGTAAGCATCGGAGGCCTGTTATGACTATCCCTGAAAGTGTCATTCCTTTTATTAATATAGCATTGATTATTTTCCTTATTCTGGCTCTTTTTACCGGGTATCGCACCGGCCTGGTCTGGCAGCTGCTGAAGCTATTGGGCTTTTTAGCCGTAATCCTGCTGGCCTGGATGCTGTGCAGTCCGCTGGCGGAGCTGATCAAGATCTTTCCGGCGGCCTGGTCGCCTTTTACTAACACGATTCTGCAGGATGTAATGTATGCCAAACTTAATCAGATAAGCTGGTTTATCATTCTGCTGGTTGTCGGCTGGCTGCTGCTGCTGATTATCAAGCCGCTGTCCAAAGTGATTACGGAACTGCCGCTTATTAAAAGCGTCAATCACATCCTGGGGGCTGTTTTTGCCCTGATTCCTTACGCCATCTGCGTAATCATTCTGTGCTATGTCATCCAGACACCGCTGTTTACCAACGGTCAGAAAGTTGTTGACTCAACCCTGTTCCACTATGCCGATACGGCCGTAAGTTATGGCAAGAATATCATCGGTAATGCCTTTGCCGAAAATGAAGCGGTCCAAAAGCTGCTGTATGACCAGAACAACCTGACCCAGGATGATCTGAAGGCCATTGTCAGCTGGCTGACCAGCAATAATCTTAACAGCATGCAGATCCGTGAATTCTTACAGGGACTGGGAATAGACGTCAATGACATCAATAATGCCCTCGGAAACTGAAAACATAACGGTATCTCCTTACGACGGCCTGGAATTTGCGGCCGTTAAGCAGCAGGTGGCAGGGTATACCGCTTTTAAACTGGGCCGGCAGAATATTCTGCAGGCCGCCCCGGTTTTCAGCCGGCTGGAAGCCAACCGCCAGCTGCAGCGGCTCAGCCAGACGCTGGCTTTGACCGAAGCCTTCGGTCCGATGCCGTTTGGCGGTATTTTTGATGTGGGTGCTGCTATTGACAATGCCCTGCGGGATGTCACCCTGACTCCCGAAGAGCTAACCCAGATTGCCCAGCAGTCCTATGGCATTGCCCAGATTAAAAACTATATGCAACAGGGCCAGACTGACTATGACCAGATTGCCGATCTGATAGCGGCGCTGGATGATAACATGGTCACGGCCAATGCCATTAACCGCTGTATCGATTCCAGCGGCCAGATTCTGGATAATGCTTCCCCCAAGCTGGCTTCCATCCGCCGGCAGATCAAGATGCTGACGGACAGCATTACGGCTAAGATAAGGCATTATATGGCTGTCAACTCAGCTTACCTGCAGGATGATATCATGCTCAGTGAAAGGTTTAAGCTCCAGCCGGGAAT
>CAYTET010000026.1:0-24156 GCA_964436975.1 uncultured Erysipelotrichaceae bacterium | reverse complement strand
TATAGGAACATATATACCTGACAATGGCTACCTGGTATCCTGGGCCAGACAGGGGGTGCTGCTGCTGAATGCCGTACTGACGGTCCGGCAGGGGCAGGCTAATTCCCATGCCAACCGGGGCTGGGAAACTTTTACCGATCATGTCATCGGCAAGCTCAACAGCTTAGACCAGCCGATTGTCTTTCTGCTGTGGGGCCGGTATGCCCAGAATAAAGCCGCGCTGCTGGACAATCCCAATCATCTGGTTTTAAAGGCCGCCCATCCTTCACCGCTTTCAGCTTACAACGGCTTTTTCGGCTGCGGTCATTTTAAAAAGGCCGATGAATATCTCAGTCAGCACAATCTGACTCCCGTTGACTGGCGGATGTAAGCAGGCTGGACGGCGAAAGAAGAAAAGGCGTTTGATCCTATGGAGATTCTTGACCAAGCGGTCAATAAGACCCCCATCGGAATCGTCAGCGGATCCTGTTCTAAATGATAATTGCTGAATAAGACTCGCCAAATTAGAAAAAAGGCAGCGTATTTGTTTGTTAACGATATGGTTTTGCCCGCTTCACCGTAAGGACAGCTTATGGTGTTTTTTGTTTTCCGGGTCATCGCGGGACAAAATCATTTTTGTTTCACTGAGACATTATCATTTTCGTTTCATAAAGGGAGCAGGCTCAATATTTTACTATTTAACCTGAACGGTCTACCTTTATCGAAGGATATGGTGTTATAATAAAGCCAGATAAACAAGGAAGATTAATAATCAGGCGGTCGTGTTTTTAGAGTGGTTTAGCCTAAGAAAGCGCTTACACAGAAAAAGGGGTGAAGATTTATGCACAGTGAGATGGTGGCAATGATATTGGCAGGCGGCCGGGGCACCCGGCTGCTGGATCTGACCAATAAAGTTGCCAAACCGGCTGTCTATTATGGCGGCAAGTATCGTATTATTGATTTCCCTTTGAGCAACTGCGCCAATTCGAAAATCAACACCGTCGGGGTTCTGACCCAGTATGAGTCGATTCTGCTGAGTTCATATGTTTCCCATGATTCGACCTGGGGCCTTGACGGGCGCAACAGCGGTGTCTTCGTTCTGTCACCGCGGGAGAAAGATACCGGCTTTGGCTTATACCGGGGAACGGCCGATGCCATTACCCAGAATATTGATTTTATTGATCAGTATGATCCGGAATATGTGCTTATTCTTTCCGGTGATCACATTTATAAGATGGACTACTCCAAGATGCTGGAATTCCATAAGGCCAACAAGGCCGACTGCACTATTGCGGTTCTGCAGGTCAGCATGGAAGAGGCCAAGCGTTTCGGCATTATGAATGTTGATGACACAGACCGCGTTGTCGAGTTTGAGGAGAAACCGGAAAATCCCAAGAGCAATCTGGCTTCTATGGGCATTTACATCTTCAACTGGCATCTGCTGAGGCGCAGCCTGAATGCCGATACCAAAAAAGAAAAGTCCAATCATGATTTCGGCAAGGATATCATTCCGACGCTTCTCAAGCAGAAAAAGAAACTGTATGCCTACCGGTTTGACGGCTACTGGAAAGATGTCGGAACCATTGATTCGCTCTGGCAGGCCAATATGGATCTGCTGGACATCAATGACAAGCTGAATCTGGAAGATTCTTCCTGGAAGATTTATACCGAGGATATTCCGACCACCCCGCAGTTCATCGGCCCGAAAGCCAAGGTCAAGCGCTGCCTGGTCAACCAGGGCTGTGTGGTAAACGGCACCATTGAAAACTCCGTGCTGTTCCGCGATGTTGTGGTCAAAAGGGGCGCTAAGGTGACGGATGCAGTCATCATGCCGCAGGTTGTGGTTGAAGAAGGCGCCATTGTCCGCAACTGCATCATAGCTGAGAATATGCATATCGGCAAAGGTGTGGTTGTCGGCGACCCGGACAAGATTACACTGATTTCCCGAAAGTCGCAGGTGAAGAAACATGAATGACATTTTAGGCATTGTCAATTTCGAGGGCCGCAACGTTAAGATTGCCGGAATGGATGATTACCGTTCGGTGCCGGCCATGTCCTTTCTGGGCCGCTACCGTGTTGTTGACTTTGTGCTGTCCAACATGACCAATTCCGGCATCGAGAATATCAAACTTCTGATCAAGGACAAGCCGCGTTCGCTGATTGAACATCTGCGGCTGGGCACCCAGTACAATATCAATTCCAAAAGCGGCCAGATGCAGATTCTGTATTCGGATGTCAGTCAGGATAACGGCATCTATCATCATGACGTCAATGCCATGATGCAGAATATGCAGGCTTTTGAAGAGTCCCGCGAAGACTATGTGCTGATTGCGCCAAGCTATATGATTTATATCATGGACTACCGCCAGCTGCTGGAAGCCCATATCAGCTCCGGCGCTGACATCACCATGGTCTGCCACCAGCCTAAAAAGCCGGCCGAGTTTATCGGCTGCCGCAGTTTGGACATCAGTGAAACGGGCCGGGTTACCGCCATCCGCGAAATCCGGGAGACCAGGGGCAAAGATTACAATGTGATGCTGGAATGCTACATCATGTCCCGGCCGCTGTTTATCAAGCTGGTCAAGGAAGCCGCCGCCCTGAGTTCGCTTTATGACTTTAAAGACTATCTGACGGCCATGGTCGGGATTCTCAATATCGGCACTTACCGCTATGAGGGCTATGTCGGCTGCATGAATTCCTTCAATGCGTATTACCGCATCAACATGGAAATGATTGACTATGAAAAATCACGCAGCCTGTTCCATGCCGACTGGCCGATTTACACGCGCACTAACGATTCGCCCCCGGCTTTCTATACCCGGGAGGCCCATATCAAAAACTGTCTGGTTGCCAACGGCTGCCAGATCAAGGGCGATTTGGAAAACTGCATTGTCGGCCGGGCCGTTTCCATTGGCAAAGGCTGCATCATCCGCAATTCGCTGATTCTGCCCAAGACCAATATAGGTGATTTTATCCATATTGAAAATGCGGTCATCGACAAGCATGTCATTGTGGAAAACCAGAAGGAGATCACCGGCACACCCAACCACATCGCTTACATCAGACGCGATGATCACTGCTAGGAGCCGCCATGTCCAAAAAAATACTGATGGTGGCCGCCGAGGGCCTGCCTTACTGCAAAAGCGGCGGGCTGGCCGATGTTGTTGACTCTTTAAGCCAGCAGCTGCTGGCCGCCGGCCAGCAATGCGCCGTGGTTCTGCCGCTGTATAAAAAAGTTATTGAGAAGAATCCCCACCTGGCCAAAGTCGGCAGCTTCAAAGTGCAGTCGGGCATCATTAACAAAACGGCCCAGCTCTACTTTGAGCAGGCCGGCCAGCTGGACTACTACTTTATCAGACAGGATGATTATTTCTACCGGGACAATATGTACGGATATGCCGATGACGGCGAAAGGTTCTGCTTCTACTGCAAAGCCGTTTTGGAGATGCTCAATGTCATTGACTACAAGCCGGAGATCATTCATACCAACGACTGGCATACCGGCCTGATTCCCCTGATGGCCAAGCATGAATATACGGACAGCTATCATACCCATCTCAAGCATGTCTTCACCATTCATAATCTGGCCTATCAGGGCAATTTCCCCAAGGAGATTCTGAGCTGCACCAATCTGAATGACTGCTACTATAAAAACGGCGATATCCGCTTTGACCAGGGAATCAGCTTTATGAAGGCGGCCATTATCTTTGCGGATGCCGTCACCACCGTTTCACCGACCTATGCCCAGGAGATATTGACGGGCGAGTACGGCGAGCGGATGGAAGCCACGATCGGATCGTGCCGCGCTAAGCTGAGCGGCATTATCAACGGCATTGACACGGTCAGCTGGGATCCGTCCGCGGATAAGCATCTGGTCAAAAACTACGATGCCGACCATCTCAGCGGCAAAAAGGCCAATAAGCGGAGTCTGCAGACGGAAATGGGGCTGCGGCCGGCCAGCGATGTGCTGCTGATCGGCGTGGTCAGCCGGCTGGCTTACCAGAAGGGCATCAACCTGATCATGGATAAGATCGGCGGGATTATGAATCAGGACGTCCAGCTGATCATTCTGGGCACCGGGGACAGCCATATGGAATATGTCTTCCGCCAGCTGGAATTCCAGTATCCCCACCGGGCCGTCTTCTACTGCGGCTACAATGAGGAGCTGGCGCACCGGATTTATGCGGGCTGTGACCTGCTGATGGTGCCTTCGCTGTTTGAGCCCTGCGGCATCAGCCAGCAGATTGCCATGCGCTATGGAACCCTGCCCTTTGTCCGGGAAACCGGCGGCCTGAAGGATACCGTTTCGCCTTATAATGAATATACCCACCAGGGCAACGGCTTCTCTTTCCATAATTTCAGCAGTGATGAGATGATGTATGTGCTGGCTTATGTCATTTCGGTTTATTACGGCAAGCCGGCGGACTGGAAGCAACTGATGAAAAATGCGATGGCCACTGATGTTTCATGGGGCCGCAGTGTCAGCGGCTATCTGGAAATCTATAAAAAGCTATAGGGATGATTCTTCATTCCTAAGCCATAAGCCTTCGGAAACGACCACCTCCGAAGGTTTTTTGATGGGGCCGGGCAATTGATAAGCAGAGCGGTAAATGTGTATAATTAAAACGCTTATAAAAAAGGAGACTGAACTTGTGAGCAATTACAGTAAAAGAAAAAGCCGGCTGACGCCGAACCAGAAAGTTTATCTGGGCATCGCTTTAATCGCTTTGGGCGGTTTGCTGATCGGCGGGACGGCCAGTTATGTGGTGACCCGGCTGTCACTGAGTAAAAGTGTCTTGTCAGATATGACAGCCGTTGGCTATGTCATGACTGATGATGCCACGGCGACGGCTGATGATATTGTTGAAGGCAAGACAGCCTATGTTGACGGCCAGCTGGTCACCGGCTCTCATTTTGTGCTGGACAGTTCGGACGCTACGGCTACTTCAGCGGATATCCGGCAGGGCAAGACAGCCTATGTCAACGGTGAAATGGTCGTCGGCACGATAACAAAGCTGATCGGCGGCGATTATTACCCCACCACTACTTCCCAGACTATCTACGGGGGCAGTTATCTGACTTCTGATCTGGTGATCCATCTGGGCGACAAGAACCTGATCCCGGATAATGTCAGACGCGGCATTACCATCTTTTATACCTATGGTCTGTATGACGGAACAGGAGCGTAGCAGCCATGCCTAAATTCAAACTGCCTTTTGACCTGCCTTTCGGCAAGAAGAAAAAAGAAGCCGAAGTCAGTGAAGATGATGAATACGTCACTATTGCTGTCAAGGACGAAAAAGAAAAAGAACAGCTGCAGGCGGCCGACAGCACGGCTGCGGATGCCCAGCCGGCCTTTTCGGTCGACAGTGACAGTGCTGACCAGGTTACCAAGAAAATCGATGTGCTGAATGAGAAAATCGCCGCGCCGCAGCAGCCTGTCTATGACAGCCAGCCGGACGATGATGATGAGTATGAGTATGTTACGCCCCACTATACCGCTTATGGCGTGCTGGCTTTGCTGGTGGCCATGGCCATCGGAGCCCTGGTTATGTTTTTTGCCTGTCATGACTCCCTGGCGGCCTCGATCCGGCAGGGTTACATTAATGACGGCTATATCCTGACCAAAGATGCCATGGCTTCTGCGGATGATATCCTTGAAGGCAAGACGGCTTATGTCAACGGCCAGCTGGTCACCGGCACCTATGTTGACATCGATACCACGACCGCAACGGCAACAGCCGCTGATATTTTGGCCGGCAAGACGGCCTATATCAACGGCGTCAAAGTGACCGGAACAATGGCTTCATTTGCCGGCGTGACCTATTCGGTGACCCAGATCTCTTCCAGCGGCTCAACCATTACCATACCGGCCGGTTACTATCTGGCGGGTGATATAATCATTCCGGGCAGCGCCAATCTGGCCGCCAAGAATATCCGCAAGGACATTGTCATCTTCAATGTCACCGGCACTTACCAGCCCTGATATTCTTCAGTAATCTATCAAACAAGGGCCCTTTTTAACCGGGGGCCTTTTTTACGACCGCGCCAAAGGAGCTGAAATTGTTTATAAAGCCGTAAACGCGGGGGCATTATTCGCGATAACTCATTGTTGAATCAAAATAAAGCCTTATAATAGGGGTAAGGGAGGTATCCAATATGCCTGGCACAAAGAAAACCGCATCCAAAACTACTACACCGAAGGTTTCGGCGCCCCAATCCCCAAAGTATACCCAAACTGTTGTTTTACAGTACGGCCCGAAGAATATTGATATCGAGGCTGTTATCATGAAAATTAAAGAAACAGCGGAACCGGCCAAAAGTCTGTCCGTCTATTTCAAACCGGAAGATGACAAAGCGTATTATGTCGCTGACGGCGCGGAAGGGTCTATCGAACTTTAAGCCTTTGGGCAATTAAATTAAAAAAGAAAAACGGTTTGCCTGTCATTGTAATTCAGGTCAAACCGTTTTTTTGTTATCAGGGGATAAAGCTGCTTATAAGCCGCACTTCAGCTGGGCCCCGCAGTTGGTGCAGGTGTTGCATCCGCCCAGGTCTTCAACAATGCCTTCCAGACAGATCGGGCAGATATCGCCGACTTCGGTGCCGATATTGCGGTCCTGGCGGTCGCCCCGCAGCTTGCTCTTCTTTTCTTCAGCCTGCTGCTCGCTGACATTGACGCCGAAATCCGTAACCAGATCCATCTGGCTCCAGGATGATTCGTTTTCATTGGTTAAAGTCAGAACCTGGGTGTCACGGGAGCCGTCAACATAGACGGTGCCGCCCTTGGCTCCGCCGCGGTACAGGCGCATATAGATGTCCTGAACCTGTCTGACGGTAAAGCCTTTAGGGGCATTGACCGTCTTGGAGATGGAAGAATCAATCCAGCGCTGGATCCGGCACTGGGTGTCGGCATGCTCTTCGGGAGTCAGCTGCATGGCACTGACAAAGCAGTCAGGCAGGCTGTCCTTGGTGTATTCCGGATGCCATTTGAGATATTCGTCGACAATGGCGGCGTTGACTTCGATAAACTTGCCCAGCCGGCCGGAACGGAAATAGGAGAATGAGAAGTAAGGCTCCAGTCCGGTGGAAACGCCGACCATGGTGCCGGTCGACCCGGTCGGGGCGATGGTCAGCAGATGGCTGTTGCGGATGCCGTATTTGAGAATATCCTGGCGGATATCTTCCGGCATGGTCTTCATGTAGCCGGTATTGATGAACTTGCTGTAATCCTTAAGGAAGGGGAAACTGCCCTTTTCCTTGGCCAGTTCAATGGAAGCGCGATAGGCGCTGGCCGCGATGCAGCCAAACACCTTGTCGATGGTATCCAGGGAAGCCGGACTTCCGTAGCGGCTGTTGGACCAGATCAGCATGTCATGCAGTCCCATGACGCCTAAGCCGACCCGTCTTTCGCCTGTGGCCTGCTCTTCATTTTCCTTTAAGAAGTAAGGCGTGGAATCAATGACATCGTCCTGCATGCGGACGGTAATTTTGACGGTCTCTGCCAGCTTGTCATATTCAATGGTGCCGGTCTTCTTGTCAACAAAGTTGGCCAGGTTGATGGCTGCCAGATTGCAGACCGAATAGGGGGCCAGCGGCTGTTCGCCGCAGGGATTAGTGGCGACGACCTTTTGCCCGTAAGCCCTGGCATTGGTCATATCATTGGCATTGTCGATAAAGAAGATGCCGGGTTCAGCCGAATAAGTGGCACAGAAGCAGATCAGATCCCAGATCTCGCGGGCCTTGACAACCCGGTAGGTCTTGATGCCAAAACCCATGGCTTCCCACTCTCTGACATCGCCGCATTCGGCCCAGTGGGCATCATAGTAGTCTTTTTCTTCCTTGGTATAATTAGCCAGATCAGGAAAGCGCAGGGCAAAGTCACCATCTTTGGCTACCGCATCCATGAATTCCCTGGTCAGGGTAACGGAAATATTGGCGCCGGACAGAAAGTCAGGCTGCTGGACCTGGAAACTGCCGCCATCGGCCAGCATCTGCCGGGCATAGTTGATCACCTGCGGATCAGCCTTTTCATTTTCAACCACCGTTTCATAGACGGCGATTTCATCTTTGGTCAGCGGAACGAATTTCAATTTGCGGTTGGCTTCGGCCCGGATGATTTCATCCTTGGAATTATCGACCAGCCAGCGCAGAATGCGCGGATTCTGCATCTTGGAAACAATAAACTCGATGATATCAGGATGCCAGTCGGCCATCATGATCATCTGGGCGCCTCTGCGGGAACCGCCCTGTTCGACCAGATGGGTCAGGTTGGCAATATCGTTCAGCCAGCTGACGGCGCCGCTGGACTTGCCGCCGACACTTTTAGCCGGAGCGCTCTTCGGCCGCAGGGTTGAGCCATTGGTGCCGACGCCGCCGCCCCGGGCCATGATTTCCATGACTTTCTTGCGGTGATCAGCCAGACCGCCGCGGGAATCTTCGACAAAAGGCATGACAAAGCAGTTAAAATAGGTGACCTGGGTGCCGCTGCCGGCGCCGTATAAGACCCGGCCGGCCGGAACCGTGTTGAGCTGGCGGATCTGCTGGTAGAACTGCTCACCGTAAAGATTCCGCAGTTCAGGCTTTTCTACCGCCGCTAAAGCATAGCCGACTCTTTTGGCAATCTGCTCATAATATATTTCCAGGGGTTTATCAATGAGATCGTAGTCCCGTCTGATCAGACCGGTATTAACTTCACTTTCATCTTCCAGTGAGCCTCTGAACTCTTCGTCCAGCAGAATAAGGGCCCAGCCCTCGTTTTCATTGTGCATTTCGACAATCCGCCCGATGCCCCGGGCCGGATAGACAGGGTCGTCTTTAACGATGGTCAGAACCAGATCGCCGGCCTTAAGCGTCAGATGATCGCGGTCCTTCTGGGCATAGCGGTCCAGCATGACCAGCCGGGAAACACCTTCATAGGAAATATGGAAGTCATCTTCAATAGGGGTTATTAAAGGAAAATGGGCTTTGATATCTTCATTCAGCGAATTGACTAGCTTCTGATCGTATTTCATACGTTAGGCCCCCCTGAAATAGTGTATTCTTACAGATTTTAACATAAAAAAACAGACACAAAATATGAAACAGTTTTCATTCAGCCGGCGCGGCAGACTCCAAATCCAGGGCCGTCCATTACCTGTAAGAAGCAACCTTCTGCTGTTAGTATATAACATTTCGGCCGCTGTGAAATAAGAATATATTCACAAGGCCGATTAAACGGCGGTGTTAAGTATGCTAAAATAGGGAAAATCGCTGGGGGAAACAGGCATGAAATATTCTGCTGTTATCGTGGCGGCCGGCCGTTCACAGCGGTTCGGGGCCGCTTATTCCAAGATGCTTTATCAGTTTGCCGACGGCAGCCGGGTCATTGACCGCAGCCTGAGACTGTTTATGGATGATGCCGACTGCGGCCAGCTGGTGGCGGTCGTCAATACGGAAGTAATGCAGTATCTATTGGGCAAGGATGACAACAGCGGAAAAGTTGTGTACTGTCTGGGCGGGGCCAACCGCTGTGACAGCGTCTATAACGGCCTGCTGGCTGTCAACCAGCCGTTTGTCCTGGTTCATGACGGCGCCCGGCCTTTTCTTAGCTGCGAGCAGCTGGATAGAATCAAGCAGGCCCTGGCAGCCCATGACGCGGTCATTCCGGCGGTCCGGGCGGCGGATACGATAAAGAAAGTTGCTGGCGGCTATGTTGCGGAAACCATGGACCGGCAGAATATCTTTCAGGCCCAGACCCCGCAGGGATTTGCGGCTGACGGGCTGCTGGAGGCCTATAAGAAAGCGTTGGACGCCGGCTTTGTTGCCACTGACGAAGCCCAGGTTATAGAAAAGTTTGGCCGCAGCCGTGTCTTTGTAGTCAGCGGCAGTCCGGCCAACCGGAAAATTACAACCATGCAGGATGTGAAATAGAAGACTGCAGCCAGCTTGTATCAAAGGAGGACTTGTGAAGATGAATTATCAGAAACGCCGTGATGAACTGGCCGCTTTATTGCCGGTCAATGCCCTGGCCCTGCTGATATCGGGCAACAGCCCCTACAGCAGCGGCGATGAGAAGTATCCGTTTGAAGTTGACCGGACTTTTTATTATCTGACCGGACTGAACTATGAGGATATGATGCTGGTCATCCTGAAAAACGACGGCAGCAGCCATCCAATTCTCTTCATTCCGCCTTTTGATGCCGTGCAGGCCAAATGGATCGGGGGCCGGCTTTTGCCGGATCAGGCCAAGGCCGTCTGCGGTATTGACGACATCCGCTTCAGTACGGACTTTGAATCGTTTATCGACAGCCAGCTGACTAAAGGCGGCTTTCAGAATGAACCCCGCCAGCTCTGGGGTGACTTATCTAAGCAGACCCTTAAGGCCCCTAACCAGGTGTCCGATCTGTTTAACCAGTGGCACAGCCGGCAGCCCGATGTGCAGATTCATGATTTGTATGAATTGATTTACAGGCTGCGCAGCGTTAAGGATGCTGATGAGATCAGCTGCCTTAGCAAAGCAATAGAAGTAACCAATGCCGGCCTTAAAGCCATGATGAAGGACGCTTCCGGATGCCTTTGGGAAAACGAACTGGAAGCCCGTTTTGACTATGTGCTGAAGTGTCAGCAGTGCGGCCATTCTTTTCCCTCAATTGTGGCGGGCGGCCGGCGGGCTACCACGCTGCATTATGCATCCAACAACAGCCGGTTTGATAAAGACGATCTGGTGCTGTGTGATCTTGGGGCCAGCTATAAGCTGTACTGCGCCGATATCACCCGTACTTTCCCGCTCAGCGGCCGCTTTACCGACCGGCAGAAAGAGATTTACCAGATAGTGCTGCAGGCCAATAAGATGGTGGCCCAGGCTGCCGGTCCCCATCAGTCTCTTTACCAGCTGAACATGATGGTAATAGACTTCTATAATGAGCAGCTTAAGCTGCTGGGTCTGCTGACCAAGGGAAAGACCATCCGGGATTACTACTATCACTCTGTTTCCCACATGCTGGGTCTGCAGTGCCATGATGTGCAGATGCGTCAGATGCCGCTGCAGTGCGGTAATATCATCACCGATGAGCCGGGTCTTTACATTGAAGAAGAAGGCATCGGCATCCGCATCGAAGATGATCTGGTGATTACCGAGACCGGCTGCAAGGTGCTGTCGGAGGATATCGTCAAGGAAGTCAGTGACATCGAAGACCTGATGAGGGCCGGATGAAGAAAACTGATATTACCAGCCGGCCGGCCAAACGTTATAAGACGATTTTGCTGGCACTGGCCGTCATGCTGGTTATAGTCGGCCTCTTTGTGCTGGCGGTGCGGCTGTGGGCTGATACCAAAAGCCGGCAGTATTACAAGGAAGATTTATCGGCGAATCAGCAGAAGTATCTGCGCACGGTCAGCCAGGACAAAAGCCAGATCCAGTTTTTCTGTGATGAGAATAACGGCAGCTACTACGTAACAATCTACAATTCGTCCGACTATATATTCTCTGGCGTCATCACCCTGTATGATGAAGCTGAAAAGGAAATCGATAATATCGAAGTGCATTTTCTGCTGTCCCATAATTATGTTTACCGCATCAAAGAGTATGAAGACCAGCCTTATCAGGCCTCTATCAAAGCCGGTCAGGCCGTTTTCTACCAGCTGGACTTTGACCAGCCGGACCGCGAATACAAACTCTATTACGGCACCGACGGCAGCCGCAGCTGGATGATCGCCGAAACGGCCGATGCCGCTGACTATCAGCAGGTAAAGAAACTGGCTTTATACAAGTTTATGGAATACAATCTGACAAGTCAGAGTGCCAGTGCGGTTTATGTTAAAGCCGCCCTGCAGTCAGATGATACCGCGGTTGCACCGGCGGACTATTCCTATGTTATCACTTTTGATTTTTCGGCCCTGACTGTCACCATCACTTCCAAGGATGGGCAGGTGTATAAAACCGATATGAGCATATATCTTTCTTAAGGAGGCCAGACTATGGATCAGCCAAAAATTCTTTCCAGCAAAAACTATCTTTACCTTACCGAGTTCTTTTCCGGGATGGGCGTCATGGCCGTTGAACTGGCCGCCAGCCGGCTGATTGCCCCGTATTTCAGTTCGTCCCAGATTGTCTGGACGATAATAATCGCCACAATCATGATTGCCATGGCCCTGGGCAACATCTGGGGCGGCAAGATGGCCGACCGGAATCCCGATCCGGCCAGCCTGTACAAGCGGATAATGATATCCGCCGTCTGGATTGCGGCTATTCCGGTTTTAGGTAAATACATCATTCTGCTGGTCACCGGTCTGCTGGTCATCGCCATTGATACCAACTTTCTGATCTGGGCTGCCTTTGTGACCTGTATGGTTCTGTTTGTCTTTCCGCTGTTTCTATTGGGCACGGTCACGCCGTCATTAGTGAAGTATTCCGTCAGCAATCTGGACAGCACCGGCACGGTTGTCGGCCGGCTGGGTGCCTATAACACCGTCGGCAGCATCATCGGCACCTTTCTGCCGACCTTCGTAACTATTCCTTCCATCGGCACTGCCGCAACGTTTATCCTGTTTTCCGGCATTCTGCTGGCTATCGGAGCCGTTTTCTTCATCTCCAGCCGCCAGAAGATTCTCCGGACGGTCATCTTCATTGCCGTTTATCTGGTCTGTGCTGTTTTCGGCTGCACCGGCCGGACGGCTTTCTGGGAGACCGGAGTGGTCTATGAAGGAGAATCGGTCTATAACTATCTGCAGGTAAAGCAGGACAGCAGCCAGACCATTCTGTCAACCAATGTCATGTTCGGCGTCCAGTCCATCAAGGTTAACGGCGGCGGACTGACCGGCATGTATTACGACTATGCCCTGATGGCCCCGGCTTTGGCCGGCGTGGCTGATGGCAGCGGCAGCGTTCTGATTCTGGGCATGGGAACAGGCACTTATGCCACCCAGTGCCAGCAGTATTATCCTGATCTGGCTGTAACAGGCGTGGAGATTGATGAAAAAATCACTGAACTGGCCCTGACTTATTTTGATCTGGACCACACTATTCCGGTTTATACCTATGATGGCCGGGCTTTTCTGAACACGGACAGTCACAAATATGATGTGATCATGGTTGATGCCTACCGCGACATCACCATTCCTTTCCAGATGAGCACCATCGAGTTTTTCCAGCAGGTCAGCAGTCATCTGACTCCGGGCGGGGTAATGGTTGTCAATATGAATATGTACAGCACGGACCCGGAAGGCATCAATGCGCATCTTGGCGATACGGTCGGAGCCGTGTTCAGCCATGTTTATACCCTGGAGGTGCCCTCGGCCAGCAATATGGAGATGTTTGCGACAAACAATGCCGACGCCTTAACAAATCTGACCGGCCAGCTGGCCGCTGTTGGCGATGTCCGGCTGCATAACTTTCTGCAGACCAACAGTTTGAAGCTGGCCGCATATACCGCCGGCCGTCTGGTCATGACTGATGACAAGGCCCCGGTCGAGCTATTGGGCATGGAAGTAATCGATGCCATGATATCCAATGAACTTGTCTATTACCGCCACCGCTTCTGGGAATACGGACTGGCCGGAATCATAGGATAGAAGAAAAGCATTCACAGGAGCATAAAATGAGTGAGAAAAAAGATAAAACAAAGCCGGCGGCTGGCCGCCATGCCTGCCTGATAATAGCCCACCGCCAATTTGGCCAGCTGAATAAGCTGCTGGGGCTTTTAGACGATGAGCGAAATGACATCTATCTGCATGTCGATGCCCGGGCCAAAGATTTCAGCCCGGAAACATGCCGTACCCATGTCAAAAAGGCCGGTTTTTTTATTGTTGCGCCAATGAAAGTAAACTGGGGCGAATTTTCGGTTGTCAAAGCCGAACTTATCCTGCTGGCCGCAGCGGCAGCCCGGGGACCCTATGCCTATTATCACATGCTGTCAGGGGCTGATCTGCCGCTGAAGAACCAGGATGAGATCCATTCTTTCTTTAACCAAAACGCCGGGTGGGAATTCATCCATTTCTGCACCCCGGCTTTTGATAAGAGACAGCGCAGCCGGCTTTCCCTGTATCACTTATTCCCTGCGGGCAGCCTGGCTGAAAGAGCGTCGCTGAAGATTCAGCAGCTGGCCGGGGTCGACCGAACCAAAAAGAACCCGTATCCGCTGCGCTTCGGAGCCGCCTGGTTCAGCATAACCGATGATCTGGTTAAATATGTGCTGGCCCGGCAAAACGATATTGAACGCTATTTTTCCAAAGGCAGCTGTGCCGATGAAGCCTTTTTGCAGTCGCTTGTGGCAGGATCGCCTTTTGCCTCCCGCCTTTATTGCCGCGACAGAATTGATGATTACAAAGCCTGTATGCGGCTGATTGAATGGCACCGGCCCGGGGCAAAGCCGGGTTCGCCTTATGTATTTCACATGTCCGATGCGGCTCAGCTGAAATCATCCGACCGGATGTTTGCCCGTAAGTTTGATGAAAACATCGACCGTGACATCATTGATTATGTGGCGGCCCTGGCCAGCCAGCCGGCTGAAAAAGCGAAATAATCTTCGGATCTGATATGGATTGGCCATTGCGGCCCGCTGGCTCCGGTGGATGCCTTTTTTCTTAGGAAAAGCGGGGTTTTAACGGCTATTTAGGTGGTGGAAAGGGTCCGATTGACTTTACAACAGGGGCGTTGTTTGTTAAAATAATTATCACGGGTAGATATGTACCATATTTACTCCTTGCCCGTAAGGGCCGTCAGACCAGAAGGAGGTGTCAAAGAATGAGAAAATACGAAATGATGTATATCCTTAACTCATCCCTTGAAGAAGCCGTCCGCCAGCAGACCATTGATCAGCTCAATGCCATCATCACCGATGGCAAAGGCACCGTCGACAATGTCGACGAGGAGCACTGGGGAATGCGGGACTTAGCTTACAAGATCGATAACATGACTAAAGGATATTATGTTGTTGTCACGTTCCATGCTGACAATGCGATTGTCAACGAACTTGATCGTATCTGCCGGATTAGTCCCAACGTTGTCCGTAACATGATCGTCAATTTGGACGAGTAAGAGGTAAACAGATCATATGATTAATCGAGTAATCCTGATTGGGCGCCTGACGCGCGATGCGCAGCTGCGCAAGACCAATTCCGGCAAGTCGGTGGCAACTTTCACGTTAGCCGTTGACCGCCGCTATTCCCGCAATAACGCTGCCGACCAGTCACAGCCGCAGGCTGATTTTCTGAGCTGCGTGGCTTGGGAGAAGACCGCTGAGATTGTCCAGCAGTATACCCACAAGGGTTCACAGCTGGGCGTTGAAGGCCGTCTGCAGTCCCGCTCGTATGATGATCCCCAGACACCCGGAAGAAAAGTATACGTGACGGAAGTTGTCTGCGACAATGTGCAGCTGCTTGATCCGAAGGGATCAAATGACAGCCGCCTGCCGGCAGGTGGTACACAGCAGCCGTCAGCAGATTCTTACTATCCGGATGAACCGGCGTATGATGGCAGTTCCGCTGCTGATGCCAATCAGCAGGATACGCCGACACTGAATATTTCCAGTGACGATCTGCCTTTTTAAAGAAATGGAAAGGAGCCAATAATGGCTTTTAAGAAAACCCGTCCGAGCCGCAAAAAGGTATGTTATTTCACCAAGATGAACATTACCTACATCGACTACAAGGACACTGAGTTATTAAAGAAATTTATCTCGGCTAACGGGAAGATAATCCCGCGCCGCGTTACCGGGACCTGCGCCAAGTATCAGCGGATGCTGGCGATCGCGATTAAGCGGGCCCGTCAGATGGCACTGCTGCCTTACATCATCGACTGAGTGCAACCATACCTCCCCGGGCTTTTGCCGGCGGAGGTATTTTTCTTAAAGACCGGCGGACCGGTCAGGATTTGGCAGGGGGCAGTCCATCAGTAACAGGAGGCTTGACGCTATTTATGAGACATAAGAGTCTTAACAGTTTAACTTACGGGGCCATGGTCTGTGCCATGGTCGGGGTTCTGCTGCTGGCAAACCGGTATCTGGCCAATGTCCTTGATACCTATTTGTTCTGGATTATTCCGCTGCCTGTCATTGTCTATGTTGTTAAATTCGGCATTAAAGACGGCCTGGTAATGGGTGTGGCCATGATGCTGATGTCTTTGGTCGTGTCTAATCTGGTTTCGCTTTTCTATGTGGGAGCCGCTCTGGCGGCCGGTCTGGTATACGGCTACGGAGTGCTGAAGAAACGCAGCTCAATCTGGCTGATTGCCTCCGTTATCATTATTTCACTGGCCGTTATGGTCATAACCACATTTGTGGCGGCCGGGATCTTCGGCTATGATCTGACGGCGGAAATAGAACTGCTGAAGACCCTTCTGCTGCAGCTGCAGGACAGCATGTCAGCCGGCAGCACTACAGCCGTCCAGCTGCCTTCCTACATGACTTCCGGTAACTTCCTGCTGATTCTGATTGTTCTGGCCGGGGTGCTGACTTCGGTTATGGAAGGCATTTTAGTCCATCTGCTGGCCACTCTGGTGCTCAAAAAGCTTAAGCTGCCGATGCCGGTGCTTAAACCGCTCAGCACGGTTTATGCTCCTGTCTGGCTTAAAGTGTATGTTTTTACCTGTTTTCTGGCCTATATTATGGCCGCAGTCACCCAAATCACACAATATGATGAGATAATAATGGTACTGGGCATCATTGCCTCTTTAGCCGCCTGGGCCTTTGGCTATATTCTGTTTCTGACCTGGCTGACCATTACGGTTCCCGACCGCAAAAAGCGGACCCCGCTTATTGTCGTCGCTTTGATAGTATTCTTCTTATTCCCTTATACCGGCATTGTTTTGGGTCTGATTGACATGTTTACCCCCGTCCGCAAAAATCTGCTGAAAAGGAGTGGCAGCAATGAAAAACAAGATGGATCAGTATAAGATATATGCCCTGATGATCTTCATTGCCCAGATCATCATTATTCTGCTCTGCCAGCTTGTTTTTTCGATTGACTATTCCTTTCTGGCGTTCATCTACACGATTGTCGACGGCATTGTCATTCTGCTGTTTATCTACCAGTATGAAAGTGAAGCCCAGAATAAAGTCATGTCCATTTCCCGCATCCTGGGCAGCGATGCCAAAGATGCCTTTATCTACGGCCAGGTCGGCATTGTCATATACGA
The DNA here is from genome assembly GCA_964436975.1 of uncultured Erysipelotrichaceae bacterium. Lineage (GTDB taxonomy): Bacteria > Bacillota_I > Bacilli_A > Erysipelotrichales > Erysipelotrichaceae > CAYTET01. The sequence continues at coordinate 7,066 of CAYTET010000026.1, read as the reverse complement.
TGATGATTATACTGTCACCTGGGTCAACGAGCTTTTCATCCAGCGGCAGCTAGACCTGATCGGTCTGTCAATCATCAAGGCCATTCCGCCGATTGAAGATCTGTTCAAGGGCGAGTGCGACAGTGTGGAATTTGTGCTCAAGGACCGCCGCTACCAGGCCGTCCGTCATGAAACCGCCCAGATCCTGTTCTTCAAGGATATTACCGAACAGGCTGAACTGGCCGAGAAATATGCCAGTGAAAAGGCCGTCATGGGCATTATCAATCTGGATAATTATACTGAAACAAGCCAGTACGAAGATGAGCAGAAGATCTCCCTGATCAACAGCAATATCCGCCAGCGGGTGATTAACTGGGCCGGCCACTATCATGCGGCTGTCCGCCGCCTCAATCACGACCGGCTGCTGGTAGTGCTCAATTCGCGCAGCTTCAGCCAGATGGTTGAAGATCACTTTGATATTCTGGACATCGTCAAGCAGGAAGCCGGCAAGCTGGATGTGGCAATCACCGCCTCGATGGCCTTTGCGATGGATACCGCTGATTTCAGCCAGCTTGATGACATGCTGAATGATCTTTTGGAACTGGCTTTGAGCCGGGGCGGCGACCAGGTCGCCGTTAAGAGCTATGGCGGCGATGTCCGCTTCTACGGCACCTCTTCACCGGCCAGTGAAAAGCGCTCTAAAGTCAGAGCCCGGGTCATGGCCCAGTCGCTGCGCGGCATCATCAATGAGAGCGATGCCGTCATCATTGTTCCGCACAAGGATGCGGACTTCGATGCCATCGGTTCCTGTCTGGGTCTCAGCAGCATCGTGGCGGCAGCCCATAAGAAAGCTTATATTGTGGTTCATGACATTGATCTGGAAACTAAAGCCGGCAGTGTCCTGCAGCAGAATCTGACTGAACTGGCTGACAGCCATGCCTTCATCAGCGAGAGCGAGGGGCTGGATATTCTGACCCGCAATACAACCGTCATTGTGGCCGATCACCATTCGACCGATCTGACGGCGGCTCCGCTATTGGCCGCCAAGGCGCGCAAGCTGGTCATAATTGACCATCACCGCCGCCGCACCGACAGCAATATGGAAGCCATGATGATTTACAATGAAGCCGCCGCCTCTTCCACGGTTGAACTGGTCAGTGAGTTGTTGCAGTATCAAACCAGCTCCATTGATTTAGGCGAACTGCAGGCTACTTACATGTATGCCGGCATTATGGTTGATACGGATAACTTCAAGGCCCATGCCGGCAGCCGGACTTTCGAAGCCTGTGCTTACCTGCGCAAGCAGGGTGCCGATATCGGTCTGGCCAACAGCTGGCTGGATGACACCTACGATGAATTCATCAAAAAGACGGATGTTCTGAAATACTGCGCCCAGATCGGCGGCGGCATTGTCGCTTCCGTCATTCCCGAGCAGGAAGGCCGTTATCTGTCCAGAACGATAATCGCCCAGGCGGCCAACACGATTCTGATGGTCAAGGAAGTGGAAGCAGTATTTGTGGTAGCCCAGATCGAAGAGAATCTGTGGGCTATCTCCGGCCGGTCCAACGGCAAGATAAATGTCCAGATGATTCTGGAAAAGATGGGCGGCGGCGGTCATTTCAATGCGGCCGGCCTACAGCGGAGCGACACATCGTCCGCTAAGTTGTATAATGAATTACAGCAGGCGATTGACAGTTATAACGCTGATCTGAAAGGAGTACAAAATGAAAATAATTCTGTTGAGTGATGTTAAAAATGTCGGCAAGAAGGACCAGATCGTCCAGGTTGCCGACGGATACGGCCGCAATTATTTGATTCGCAACGGCCTAGCGGTCGAAGCCACTAAAACCAGTGTCAAGATACTGGATAAGGAAAAAGAAGACGAAATCAAACACCAGCAGCAGCTGAAAGCCCAGGCGCTGGAAGAAAAGGCCCGGCTGGAAAAGATCCGGCTGACCTACAAGGTCAAGGCAGGTGTTGAAGGCAAGATGTTCGGCTCGGTATCGACCGCCCGGATTGCCGAAACCTTAGGCAAGGATTATGGCATTACGGTGGATAAGCGCAAATTCACTGATACCGCCGGCCTGACATCCTTAGGCAAGCAGTCTGTGCGCATTGAGCTTTACAAGGGTGTGTTTGCGGATGTCAAGGTTGATGTGCTGCCTGAAGAATAAGTAAACTTGGGAATAAGGAGGCGAAATCATGGCGATGCGACAGCTGCCCCAGAGCATTGAAGCCGAACAGGCTTTATTGGGCACGATGTTTCTTTACGAGGATACCGTAGTCAAAGCATACGAGGAAAATCTGATCGTGTCCGATTTCTTTTTGCCGGCCAACCAGAAGATTTTTCAGGTTGTCATGGATCTGTACAATGAGAAGAAACCGCATGATGTCACCAGTGTCATTACCCGGCTGACCGATATGGATCAGATCAATGCCGTCGGCGGAGCCGCTTATGTTCTGCAGCTGGCCGGCATGACCTTCTCTTCCGGCAATGCGGCCTATTATATTGAAATAGTGCAGAGCCGGGCCGTTCTGCGCAAACTGATTGCGACTTCCCAGCAGATCATCGAAGAGGGCTATGAAAACCCCCAGGAAGTCAGCCAGGTTCTGGATGAAGCGGAAAGCATGATTCTGGCGGTGACCCGCGACCGCAAGACTTCGGATTTCCAGACCACGGCCAAGGTGGTCGGGGAAGTATATGAAAAGATTGTAAAGCTGCAGAAAGAGGGAAGGATGACCGGTGTGCCGTCCGGCTTTACCATCCTTGACGGCTATACCAATGGCTTTCAGAAAGGCAACCTTATCATTCTGGCGGCCCGGCCGTCCGTCGGCAAGACGGCTTTTGCCTTGAATCTGGCCGCTAATGCCGCCAAGTATAACAATACCGTGGCTATGTTTTCCCTGGAAATGCCGGCCGAGCATCTGACAGCCCGTCTGCTGTCAGCCGCCTCCGGTGTCTCCAGCAAGAAGATCAATACCGGAGCCGGTCTGAACAATGAAGACTGGAACCGGCTTAAAATGGGACAGACCGCCCTTGAAAAGGCTAAAATATATCTGGATGACAGTTCCAGCATCAAGGTTTCCGATATTTTCGCCAAATGCCGCAAGTTAAAGAATGAGAGCGGCCTTGACCTTATTATTGTTGACTATCTGCAGCTTCTGGAGCCGTCGGTCCGTAAAAATGACAACCGCCAGCAGGAAGTTGCCGAAATGTCACGCGGGCTGAAGGGGCTGGCCCGGGAACTGGACTGCCCGGTTATTGCCCTGTCCCAGCTGTCGCGTTCCATTGAACAGCGCAGCCGCGGCAAGGACAGCGCCCCGATGCTGTCTGACTTAAGAGAGTCAGGGGCTATTGAGCAGGATGCCGATATTGTCATGTTTCTGCACCAGCCGCGCAAGGACAGCAAGGATGATGATGAAGCCGAAGAAGATCAGACGGCTTCCAACAACAACGTGCGGCAGATTGAACTGCGCATTGCCAAGCACCGCAACGGTGCCACCGGCAGTTTCATGCTGTCATTTGAACCGGAACTCAACCGGTTTACCATGCTGTCCAGGATGGAAGACGAATAGTTTGGAAGAGACGCTACGGGATTAAGGAGGAAGTTATTATAAAGCACTACAATTGGACCTGGATTGCCATTGGCGCTTCCTTACTGGCAGCGATTCTGCTAGCCGTTTTTCTGCCCGGCTCCAGCCAGCAGCTTAACGGAACCATTACCGCTGCATCCAGCGAAGAAAGCATCATTGCCCAGTCATCGACCGGTATTCAGAATGAAGAACATAAGGTATACCGGGTTTATTATAAGGAAAAACTGATTGGTGTGGTGCTGGATTATGCCACCATCGATCAGGCCATTCAGCGCGCTTATACCAACCGCTATCAGGAAAATTTTGCCGACAGCAAGATTTCCCTGGCCACTGATGTCTATATTGTTGATGAGATGACCAATGTCATCTATCAGAACTGCGATGAGCAGATTGCTGATTACCTTTATAACAATGACCTTTTTGCCGTCAAAGCCGTCAAGGTGGAGATTTCCAACGGTGAAACGGTTTATGTCAAAAAAGAAGAAGACTTTACCAACGCCCTGAAGCGCTATGCGCTGACCTTCATTTCGGAAAGCACTTATGCCCAGCTCGAAGCCAATCAGGCCATTCCGACCCTGACCACTTACGGTGAGCAGGATGTCAAGGCCTACCTGCAGGAAAAGATTACCTGTGTTGAATCGCTGGCCTCATCCGGAGAGATTCTGGTTGATGAAGATGCGGTGTTCAATTATCTGTGCTACGGCAAGGACTATACGCTTAACTACTATACTGTCACTCTTTATGACACCATTGAAGGTGTTGCCATGATGAACGACATGACTACCGAACAGCTGATGGCGCTCAATCCGCAGCTGACCAATGAGAACCAGACCCTGGTTGAAGGCATGCAGCTTAACATTACCTACTTTGATTCGCCGATCAACATTGTGGTCGAGCGGCAGCGCTATACCAAGGAAACGGTCTACCAGCCCGAGCCTGATTATATTACGGATAAGACCCTGGAGGCCGGCTCAATTGAAATCATTACCGCCGGAGCGGACGGCTATCAGGATTCTCTGTACACGGATGTCTATGTCAACGGCGTGCTGACCAGCTATAAACTGGAATCATCGGCGGTGGTGGTTGCAGCCATTCAGAAGGTCGTCCGGGTCGGCATCGGCGTAACCAGCTATGATATCGGTGACCTGAATTTCCGTCTGCCGGTCGACAACCCCCGCATCGTCTGCAGCTGGGGCTGCTACAAGGGTCATAAGGGCACTGATTTTGCCAACCGGTACGAGCCCTATGGCAATATCTACGCCTGTGAAGACGGTGTCATTATCAAGAACTATTACAATTCCCGCGGCGGCTGGATCTACCAGATCAACCACGGCAACGGCTTTATCTTCTACTATGAGCATATGCGCAAGAAAGGCTTTCTGACAGTGGGCACCCGGGTTGTCCGCGGACAGTTTATCGGTTATATCGGCCGGACCGGCGTTGCTTATTCCGCCCATGTCCATATCGGCATCCGCATTAACGGGGTATACGTTGATCCATGTACCATTCTGCCCTGTTAGCCTATGCGCTACCATTTACTGGAAAGCGGCTCTAAAGGCAACTGTCTGACGGTCGGCAGCGGCCCGACAACGATTATCATCGACTGCGGCGGACCTAAAAAATATCTGGCGGACTGCTTTGAGAGTCTGCACATTGATTACCAGCAGGCCGCCGGCCTGCTGCTGACCCACCAGCATACCGATCATATCAAGCAGTTGGCCATGTTTGACCGGCTGACCGTCTATGCGCCCTTTGAGGTTCGGTCGGTCAGTGATGAGCACCTTGTCATACCCTACCAGCCTTTCGGTATTGCCAATCTGACCATCACCCCGCTGGCCCTGTCGCATGATGCCGACATCACGGTGGGCTATATCATCGATGACGGAAATGAAAAACTGGTGGAAATTACCGATACCGGCTATGTCTCGCAGGCCAACGAAGAGCTGATCCGCAATGCGGACTATTACATATTCGAAAGCAATTACGACACAGAGATGCTGATGCACTCGGCCCGGCCGGCTTATCTGAAGGCCCGTATCCGCAGTGATATCGGCCATATGTGCAATCAGGATGCGGCGGTCTGCCTGTGCCGTGTCATCGGCCCGAAGACCAAAGAAATTACCCTGGCCCACATCTCCCAGCAGACTAATACGGCGGAAACCGCCCTGTACAGTCTGAAGAATGAAATGCTGGCCCGCAAGATTGGCCAGCGCGGCCTGCTGGTGCGGGCGGCGGAACAGTTTAAAATATATTCCGGCGGCACGGATTAAATTCCGGCCGCTTTTTTGTGCTGGTATCAATAATGCGGTAGAATGAAAACGCTGAAAGGGGGCAGGCGGATGACAGATATTATTGTAGTCGGCGGCGGCCATGCCGGCTGTGAAGCTGCTTTGGCGGCCAGCCGGATGGGCTGTCAGACAGTGCTGTGCACCATTGACATAAACTGGATGGCCTCCATGCCCTGCAATCCTTCCATTGGCGGCCCGGCCAAGGGCATAGTCGTCAGGGAAATCGATGCCCTGGGCGGCCAGATGGCCCAAACCGCGGATCAGACGGCGCTGCAGTTTAAAATGCTGAACACGACCAAAGGACCCGGGGTGCGCAGCCTGCGGGTGCAGTCAGATAAGATTGCTTATAAAAAGGCCATGCAGCAGCAGTGTCTGCACCAGCCGCATCTGGAAATTGTGACCGGCATTGTGACCGGCCTGTTGGTTGAGGACGGCTGTATCAGAGGGGTCCGGCTGGCGGACGGCAGTGAAATAACCGGCCGGGCTGTTATCCTGACCACGGGCACTTACATGGCTTCTTTAGTCATGGTTTCCAAGACGGTTATTGAACAGGGTCCGGATGACCAGCCGACTTCCAAAGATCTTTCGGCCTGCCTCAGCCGGCTCGGCTTTGACCTGCTGCGGCTGAAAACCGGCACACCGGCCCGCATCAAAACGGCTTCCATCGATTTTTCCCAGGCCCAGATCCAGCCCGGCACGGATGACCAGTACTGCTTCAGTTATCAGACTGCCCATATCCGGCCGCTTGACCAGCAGGTTCCCTGCTACCTGATATACACGACGCCATTGACCCATCAGATTATCCGGGACAATTTAAATAAATCATCAATGTATTCCGGTGTCGTTCACGGCATCGGGCCGCGCTACTGCCCCAGCATCGAGGATAAGATTGTCCGGTTTGCGGACAAGCCGCGCCACCAGATCTTTCTGGAGCCGGAATCACTGAGCATGGATACAACCTATGTGCAGGGCTTTTCCACCTCCATGCCCCATGATGTTCAGGAAATGATGCTGCATTCGCTGCCCGGCTTTGATAACTGTGTTATTTCAAAGTATTCATACGCTATTGAATATGACGCCATTGACCCGCTGCAGCTTAAGCCGACTTTAGAGACCAAACTGGTCAAAGGCCTGTACACGGCCGGTCAGATCAACGGCACCTCCGGCTATGAAGAGGCCGCCGGCCAGGGTCTGATGGCCGGCAT